>PFFZ01000084.1:829-6780 GCA_002781805.1 Nitrosopumilales archaeon CG15_BIG_FIL_POST_REV_8_21_14_020_37_12 | reverse complement strand
GTAAAAACAACAAGAGATTTAGAATCATATACCAGTACAAAAGACAGCCCAGTATGGGCAGTTCCAAAATGAGAGACAATATAGAAAGATGGTTAATTCATGAGAGTCTTTCGTTTGATGAAATCAGCAACTCTGAGAATAATTTTCACATAATTGCCAAACATGCAGGGCAGTTTGGAATCCCAATAGAGGTATTCGAACCAAAGGCACAACCAGGAGTACTAGTAATTGGAGCCAAAATAGCGATGAAAAACAACCAGATTGCCAGATATCAGGGGTTTAATGAGTATGAGAAAGAGAAATTTGAGAAAAAAGTGTCTGATTTTTGTTATTCAATACAGGCAGTCAACAAGATAATTACAGAGGATGGTAAACAAAAGATAGGGGTATACGTGGTATTGGATGAAAAAACAGACGTCAATCAACAGACGTTTTTTGAGGCAATTAAAAGAGTCTCAGAGATGCATGAAAAAACATCACGGTTTTTAATGAAAACATTCTAAGTTTTGCAGTAATAGTAAACATCACAATCAAATCCAGACACATCAAAAAACCGGCAATTGCAGATCAAAACAACCATCTTTGCAATAGAAATCTGACAGGATTGATGTGTGTTTAGAAGCAAACAAGAGACGAATACCAGTAGCACTGTAAAGAGAATTTCTTTAGTGGCACATATTTTTCCAAATATCCCCCCCTACACAACATCAATAATATAAAAAACTACAGAATTCAAAACCCAGATACAGCACATTGCACATTATTTGATTAGCAGTTTCAGATCCAAGAGAACCAATTGTACGCTTTTGTACCAATCAAAGAAACAAAACCATAGATTGGACACATTTTGATTGTTTGGTAAATTTATGCCTAGGCGTTAAACCCCCCTTGAAATAGAGTCGGTTTAGGCACAATGTCATTTTTTCAAAATCAGGCATTTATTGGGGGGGTTTAACACTCGTGCCTGCATATGAAATGCAACCCGCAAACCACCAAGATGTCCCCATAAAACATGGGTCAAGTTTTAAAACCATGCGTAAAAGCTAAACCCCCGAATTTGCAATAAAAATACGACAGAATCATGCAAAAAACGGACAAAAAAGTCACTAAATAGAGAGGGCAAACAACAAAGGAACTGCTATAATTCCAAAAATTGCAGCAATTTTGAGGTAGTCTTTCTTGTCCAAAGGCTTGAATTTTCCCATATCAATATTCCACCATTTTAACACATTTTTAATTTAATTGATGAAATTCCATGAAAAGTCCAAAAAGGAACCCGAAAAACGCCCCAAATTCACCCATTTTATGTCATAAAGGTAGGTAATAGTAATCAAGATTCAGGCCAGTTCCCTCTCAAGTGTGTATTTTACACACGGCCTGAAGCTTTTTTTTCTGAATATTACAACTATATACCAAATTTTCAGAGTAATAATGCCATGGCAAGTTTGGGGATATTCATCGTAATAGGGGCAATCATAGCATCTATGGGCATTGCAATGTACACATATACGCAATACCAAACAAACTACATTACTGCAAATGCAGGAGAGCCAATAATTATCGGTCCTGTAGAATATACCATATTTTTTGAAGGAACACATGGGGGTAACGAAGATACGAGACCTGAAAACACATTTGTAAAAATAAGAATAAATGCAAAAAACACCAGTGATGAAGAAACAAGAATGTCTGGAGGACAGTTTTACATCGTTGATGAAAAACAGAAAAAATACCAGGCAGTATATGGGGCGTTTTCTTCAGAAGATCTACTAGAGGATTGGTTAGAGCCTGGCAAGACAGCAAGCTGGACGACACAATTTGATGTGCCATATGATGATGAAAAAGAATTCAGCATAACAATCAAACCAACAAAACAACAAAATACAGTGGATATTGGCAACGTCTGTATCAAAAACTGCTGATCGCAAAAATTGAAAAACTGAAAAATGGTCAAATTTTTCAATCGTTAATGTAATAATGTGTGACTTTTACCATATAACATCTATTACGCTACCTCTTTAGGCATGGCAACTTCAAAAGCCAAAAGGTCAGAAGCAGCTAAGAAAGCAGCAAGAACTCGAAAGAGAAATGCAGCTAAGAAAGCAGCTGAAGCCGCAAAGGCAGCAGCAGCTCGAAAGAGAAGCGCAGCAGCTAAGAAAGCAGCTGCAACTCGCAAGAGCACTGCAAGAAAAGCAGCTCCAAAGAGAAAGGCAGCTAAACGCAGAGCCGCTCCAAAGAGAAAGTCGGCTGCAAGAAAAGCAGCTCCAAAGAGAAAGGCAGCTAAACGACGACGTTAAGCTGCCTTTACCAACTTTTTTACAAGAATGACATGTTAAAATAATGATGTTTCTAAATTCGAGTTTAGAAACATTTAGAATTTCTACTCGTCAGTCATTTTCAATTCAGGCAAAACAAAAACACGCTCAGGTTTTATTTTCAGGATGATTCTTTTCTCGCCATCCCTTTTGAAAGGATAATGCTCACGTCCCATGTATTGTCGAGTTAGCTTGTCAGCATGTTTATAATCATAATCAGGAATCAGTTCTGTCACAGTACCTCGTATGGTTGTCATGTCAAGAGGATTGTCTGCAGATACAACAGATACGGCAACACGAGGATCACGCAAGACATTTTTGTGTTTAATTCTTCCCTCAGCAGTGTTTACCAAGATATACCCATCTTCAAGATTTGCCCACACTGGTGAGAGTTGGGGGGAGCCGTCATTCATCAAGGTTGCAACAAAAACAAGATTTTTTTGCTGAAATAATCTTTCTGCTTTTTTATCCATTACTGCTCATTTCTCCAAATTGTTTCTAGTTTCTCGATCTTAGATATGATCTCCAATGCACGTTGAGGATCTCGTTCCTGCATGGCAATTGAAAAATCATAGCCAAGTTGAATTGCCTCAGGAGTGAGGTCCTTTACGGAGATCAGATCACGGCCCTCAATCTTGATTCTTTCACCAATTGCGCACATTTTCCAATTATCAGACAAGTCTTGATGCATGGCACCTAGATCCTCACGTACACGCTGGCGCCAATGATTCAACCTCACATTCCCAAGGAGTTGCTCGGTTTTCTGGCTGTAAAACACACGGACCATATCAGAAATACATCGGCAGGATACTTAGGGTTTTCTTGCTTATTTTTTTCCGGAATTTTCAAAGACACTTGTCATGGCGCGGTTCATGATCTCCATGACCAGATACTGGGAATAGTCTTCCGAGTTTTCGCCTTTGACTTTTTTTGATTTTGCGGTTTTTGGCACAATGCTTTTTAGAATTTTTTCAATTTTGACAGAGGTGTTGTCAATGACTTTGGAGTACTTTAGGTCAAAATCTTTTGGTGCGGCATATCCAAGCAATTTTGTAGTGGTGCTATAATATTTGGTAATGGCACCCCGAGATTCCTCAATTTTGGCAATCTCAATCAAGCCGGTCTCTTTTAAAATGTCAAGATGGTGTCTGACAGTAGTGAGGGCTTTTTTGTATCCAGTTTTTTTCAGTTCATTTGAAATCTGGTCTGCAGACAATGCTCGTTTGTAAAGAATCTCAATAATTTTTGCACGCGCAGGATCCTCAATTGCACGTGCATGCTCTATACTTGTAGTGACTATGCGATTTACTTTGATTTGTTTTTCTAGCAGTGTTGACATGCCTGATTGTCTATTTTTTGATCTAAAAGATCCTAGTATCATATTTTTTTGTCTAATCGCATCAATTTTTTTTTGTTGTTATTAATGTCAGACCAATACAAAAAAATCACAACCACTGGTACTTTAGTTGTAGCGCTAACAATGTTTTTGATAGTGTAATGAAAAATATAGAAGCGCTACAATGATTATGATATCGGTACAATATTTATGAAAAGGCAGCAAAAAAAAAAGAAATGCAGGGCGACATGTCGCCACATGACGGTCATATGACCCCAACAAGGGATGTTTTGCGATAGGGTCAAAAATAAAATTCGAGTTGAATCACAGATTCCAGACGCATCTAGTCATGAAAGATAATAACGACAAAAGATCAGACAGACAGGCCGGTGATTTTCTGATATGCCGTGATGTAGCGCAGAGTCATCTTTTGAATTATCTCAGAAGGGATTGTAGGTGCAATCGGCTCCTTGCCGGCATCTCGAGCATCATCGAATTGTTTCTGATAGCCATGCTCGGTCAACCAATCACGCAGTATTTGCTTGTCATAGGCCTCCTGGGTTTTTCCAACAGCATAAGCATCCTTTAGCCACAGCCTGTATTCATCAGGCCCAATAGAATCGCCAAGGGTGATCTTGCCATCAAGCATTCCAAACTCTAGTTTCAAATCAGCCAGTATGAAACCTGCCTTGTCAGCAACCTCTGACATTTTTTTGTAAATGTCTACAGATGTTTTCTCCAACCAAGAGTATTGCTGATCAGTGACCAGGTTCATCTCCAGTGCCTTTTTCTTGTCAATTGGAATGTCATGCTCGGATTTTGTCGTGGGATCAAAGATTGGCTCTGGAAGTTTTGCAGCAATCACAGGGTTGGCCCCATCAGGCAAGTGGACCTCGCCTTTTTTCCACCTGCCAACAAGACTGCCATAAAAATAACCCCGTACGACACACTCGATTGGAAGCATCTTCATTTTTTTTACAATGATTTCATTATCAGAGACCCTCCTGACAAAGTGGTTTGCCACAGGCAGCTTGTTGAACCAAAATTCAGCAAACTTGCACAGAACTTCGCCCTTTCTGGGTATGTCTTGAGCAAATTTTACATCATACGCAGAGACTCTGTCAGAGAACTTGAAGAGCATGGTATCATCGCCCACATCATACAGATCCTTTACTTTGCCAGAAGCCAGGAATTTCAAGCAAACATGCTAGAATGCATTCAGATTTAACTGCTAGGAAATCATGTCAAGAGCCCATCATTCCGACCATTTTTGGTAGCTCACGATATGCCTTGTTGACAAAGATGCCGTTGTCGGCCTCAATCATGACAAATTCCATGGGGTTGTCAGGAGGAGGGGAGAGAATTATTTTCTGGCCTGGCTTTAATGTGGCAATATCAAGTGTATCGCCTGCGCCAAAATTCACATGGATGTTGGTAAGTGGCATCGAGCCCGTATTTTGAAGGGTGATTCTTCCAGTGACAAAGAGATTTTGCTTGTCTATGATTGGGTCAACAAAAAGGTCATAGTCCTGGGTGGATACTGACAGTTTTAGAACGTCCAGTCCAAAAATTGTGGCCATAATTACAATGACGCCAGCCCCAACACCAATAAGGGCAGTGTATTGGTTCACGGTGTATATGGTGTTTTTTCTGATAATTAAGATTATTTGACTTGGACGCCGTTCCAAAATGCAACCATGCCTTTGATTTTTTTTGCAGCATCGTTAGGTTCTGCATAATACCATGCACAGTCTTTGTTGGTCTTGCCATTGACAGTTACAGAGTAATAGTTTGCCATGCCTTTCCATCCGCAAAAAGTTGTAAGGTCGGTTTTTTTAAAAAACTCTGACTTTATCGAGTCTATTGGAAAATAATGATTTCCCTCCACAACTATGGTCGAGTCAGATTCTGCTATTACAGTATCATTCCAAATTGCTTTCACATACAAAGTGGCTAAAAAACAATATTTAAAGAAAATCCCAGATCAGTCAGAAACAGGTCCGGAAAATGGAAATTGGCCAAAATGTACCATTTATTTTGAAACAGCCAGGCACAAATTAAATGGTATAAAATGGCACACTAAAAAATTCAAAATAACTGGTGTCTGCAGGGATCACCCAAATAACACCAAACCATTTCTAGTGAACACAAGGCAATAGTATGCAATTACTCATACATTGTAATTACTTGTCCTGTTCTGGGATTACAGACAAAGTTGTAGTGGAAAGCACATGTGGAACCTTGCGGATTTGTTTGGTAATGACATCCTCTACTTCCCTAGATGTGTTGCCTTCAATTTT
>PFFZ01000084.1:0-731 GCA_002781805.1 Nitrosopumilales archaeon CG15_BIG_FIL_POST_REV_8_21_14_020_37_12 | reverse complement strand
TTTTTACCAAAACATATGCAGTTTCCATGCTATTCTCCTTTCATCTCCTCACGGGTTTTAAAGTCTGGGGTGATTCCAAGGGAGGCATAGTTTCCCGAAGAACAGGTAAAACACATCGAGTCTTTTGGTATTCCGACTGCGGCGGCAAGATTTTCAGCGTCATTATACCCTAAAAAGTCAGCACCGATGCTCTTTCGGACCATATCAGTCAGCTCTTCTTCAGTCATGTCTTTGCCATTTGAGAAGGTCGCAAGCTCTTCCTGGGATGGAAAATCAATTCCGGCATAGCATGGGAACTTGATTGGAGGATAGGTAATCACCATGCTGATTTTTCTGGCACCTGCGCGTCTTAGTGCCTTTATGATTGCCTTTGAGCTGGTACCCCTGACTAGGCTGTCATCAATCACAACAACGTGTTTGCCCTCTATTATTTCCCTGATTGGGATTATCCATCGATTAATTTCAATGCGGTCGCTTTGGTGGGGCTCAATAAAACTGCGAAGTGGCCCCTTCTTGCTGTAACGGTCTTTGAGCAGCCCTTCATCAAATGACACTCCAAGTTCTTGTGCATATCCCAGTGCCGCAGGTCTTGCAGAGTCTGGCACAGGTATTACAAGATCAGCATCCTTGATTGGGAATTTCTTTGCAAGGAACTGGCCTATTCGTTTTCTTGAGATGTAAATGTTGGCACCCTCCATGTTGCTTGATGGGTGTGCAAAATAAGTAAACTC
>PFFZ01000048.1:674-10178 GCA_002781805.1 Nitrosopumilales archaeon CG15_BIG_FIL_POST_REV_8_21_14_020_37_12 | reverse complement strand
ATATAATGACCAAAGAATGTGGAAAAAATGAGCAAGACATAATCACAGATTACACTCTATTTGAAGAGATGGTAGAGATAATTTTTGGTAAAACTGGAAATAACAGAATTTTAGAGCCCATAAAATATCAAATCAGTAAATTAAATCAAAGAGGAATTGAAACTGAGATGAAGCGATTTTACAAACATAACAAAATGAGACTGTTAATTGCAGAGGATGATCCTAGAATATTGGAACTTTATAGAGATTGGCTGAAGATGGCACATCAGGATGTAATTACAGCTACAGATGGACAAAAATGTCTAAACATCTACAAAAAAGAATACAAGTTTGCGAAAATAAATAATTTGAAAAGATGTTTTGATGTGGTAATTTTAGATCACATCATGCCAAATATGACAGGAGTTGAGACAGCATCTGAAATTCTTAAGATAAATCCAGATCAAAGAATTATTTTTGCCTCAGGACATGTCAGAAAGATTCTCTTAGAGTCAGTATCACGTATTAATAAGGTAATTGAGATCATAGAAAAACCGTTTTCAATAGAATCCTTGGAGGACATGATCAACAAAAATACACTGTGGAAAAAATTTGACGAGATTAACTCTAATCAAAACATAAAAACACCCTTGGAGAAATACCGTAAAGCATTAAACATTATCAGCCAGATGCATCACAAATAAAATCAGGATTTTATCGAATTTATATATAAAAAAACAAAATCAAGAATGTGCGAAAAAACATTCAAACATTACAAAATATAGTGTCAAGAAAAGGCTCCAGTAAGATTTTAACATTTAGCATACCTCATGTTTTTAAAGCATTACAAATGCTTGCTGAAGACAATTTTGTAAGCAGAGCAACATTTGGACGAGAGATTCACATTGGAGAAGGTGCAGTAAAGACACTGATTTTACATCTCAAAGAAGCAGGTATTGCAGATACGACCAAATCCGGGACATTTCTCACAGAAAATGGAAAGAAACTAATCAAACAATTCAACAAAGTAATTTCCAATGAATGCAGTATTGAAAAATCAGCCACTATTCAGGGCAAGTTCAATCATGCAATTTTATTAAAAAATTACTCCGATGTTATAAAAACAGGATTGGAGCAAAGAGACTATGCAATTCTATATGGATCTTCAGGATGCATTACAGTGATATTCAGGAATAATAGATTTGTGTTTCCAAGAGACGAACAGGATTGCTTTGAGGATGATCCTAGAACAAAAAAAAGACTTTTGGAAAAATTATCCCCGCAAGAGAATGACGTTATAATAATTTCATCATCAAATGATCCGTTTGTAGCTGAAATATCGGCAAAAAATTCTGCATTATGGACACTTGCCACAAGTTAATCTAGGCAAGATATTTACTTGAATTCAATTTCGAGAGGTTGATGAGGCAAATCTATTATCTTGCAATCCCAGTAATTGTAGGAGTTTTAGTAGGAATGATCTTAGTATTCAATCAAGAATCTGAAGAAGGCATAGCATCCATTACAAAATCAAAACTTATCGAAGGAGGATCGCCTATACTGGGCAGCCCATCAGCACCAATTACGATTTTGGAATTTGGAGATTATCAATGTACATTTTGTTATAAATTTCACGAGTCAACACTGAAGACAATAGAAAAAGAATTTATCAAAACAGGCAAAGTAAAACTTGTCTTCAAAGACTTTCCGCTAAACGGTAAAGATTCGGTTCTTGCAGCAGAAGCTTCCTATTGCGCACATGAACAAGGAAAATATTGGCAATATCATGATGAAGTATACAAGAATTGGGCAGGAGAAAAGACGGGATGGATAACCCGAGAATCTCTGGCCATTTTTGCACATACAGCAGGTTTGAATCTAGATAAATTCAATATTTGCCTTGATAATCATGTATATTATGATAAAGTAAACAACCTTTATGACTTTGGAAGAAATATCGGAATTGATGCAACCCCATCATTTTTGATATTCAATGATGAGAAAGTAATCAAAATTAGAGGCAATCAACCTCTAGAAGTATTTCTAAAAACATTTGATGAATTGTAATTTGATGTTTCCAATGGAATCAACCAAACTTAATATTCGCATAATCAAGATAGAGTACAAATGAGTAAAATCAACATAGAAAAGCAAGATTCCGTCAAACTTTACAAAATTAGAAAAATACTTGAGGAATTGAGCCAAAAATCAGGAAGGGGTACTGAACTCATTAGCGTATACATCCCAAAAGGAAAACAACTTCATGAAATAATAGGTTCGTTGCAGCAAGAACAGGGAACTGCAGATAATATCAAATCTGATCTAACAAGATCACATGTAGTTGATTCATTAGGCAAGGTAATTCAGAGACTAAAGCTGTACAAAAAGACCCCCGAACGTGGACTTGTAATGTTTTGCGGAGCTCTGCCGCCGGAAGGAGGAGGTCCACTTGGCAGCGAAGTGGTTAAAGTTTGGGAGATTGATCCTCCAAAAGATTTGAATCAATACCTATACAGATGTGATGATCATTTTCATGTAGATATTCTAAAAGACATGCTAAAAGACGACAATCTAATTGGGTTTTTAGCAATAGATGCAAAGGACGCAGGATGGGGATTATTACACGGAGACAAAATAGAAGTGTTATCTCAAACAGGCTCAGGTGTTGCAGGAAAACACAGGCAGGGAGGACAGTCAGCAAAGAGATTCCAAAAGCTCAGAGAGATGGAATTGTCTTATTATTACAACAGAGTTGCAGAAACCACAAGAGAGTATTTTATTGACATATACCCAGTAAAAGGCCTCATAATTTCTGGACCCGGTCCAACAAAAGAGGATTTTATCAACGGGGGATATCTAGAGTATAGATTACAAAATATGATAATTTCAACAATAGACTCATCGTATTCAGGAGCGGAGGGAATCAGAGAAGCATTTGCAAAATCAGGAGATATTCTATCGGATTTCAGGATGGTTGAGGAGAAAAAAATGGTTGAAGATCTTTTTAGAGAAATCAACGCCAATACAGGACTTGGTACATATGGTCTAAAGGAAGTAATCGAATTGCTCAAAAACAATGTTGTCAAGACATTAATTATCACAGATGATACCAACATGCACAGGGTTGAAGGAAAATGCCGGAGATGTCAAACTACACAAGAAGAAATTGTAGAAAGGTCTCAGGTCATTCCAAAAAAAACACAGTATACGACTAGTCCATGTCCAAGCTGTAATTCCATGGAAGTAGAAGCAAATGAGCAAGACATTGTTGATTATTTGGAATTGATTGCAGCAAAAACAGGTACCCGACTAGAGGTCATTTCAGGAACTGCAGAACACGGAGCGATGCTCTCAAGTTTAGGAAAAGTGGGAGCGATACTTCGATACAATCCAGGACATGCTAAATAATATCTTTGATTTTTTTTGCAAGTTGGGCTAATTCACCATCATCTGAAATAGAACGTTTTGTCCAAATTGTTCCTTTGTGATTATATCTTGGGATAATGTGAACATGTACATGTGGAATTATTTGTTTTGCAGCTTTGCCATTATTTTGGCCCAAGCTAAATGCATCAGCACCAGTTGCAGATAATACTGCCTTTGCAACCTTTTGAACCACGATAAATAAATCACCTACGGAATTTGGAGCCATATCCGTAATTCGTTCATGGTGTTCTTTTGGGACAACTAAACTATGTCCAACATCTATGGGATATTTGTCTAAGAATGCAACATGATTTGCATCCTGATAAAGAAAATGGCCATTTCTTTTACCTGACAATATGTCACAAAATATGCAATCCATGCTAAACTTCGACTTTTGATTTTATTTATTGTTTGATAGTTTCAAATGTAAAAATCAACAACATGAACATTCAGAATTTATTTATGATGATTTTGGTGGCGAATCGCATTGTCCTTTGTTTAGGAGGTAAAATACACAAAGTCTAGAAAACAGTCTTTTCATCGAACAGTTAATTAGGGTAATTTTAGAAATTTTGTTATATTATGGGACGAAAAGAAAGAAGAGAGCGTGAAGAAAAAAGAGACAGTTATGCTTCCAAACGTTCCTCTGAAAAACGAAAGCAGACATTAATAGCTGTAGGCGTCTTTTCTGTAATTGCAGTAATCGTAGGATATTCTGCATACACATTTGCAACCATGTCGCAAACTGCACCAGGTGGACCAGAAAATGCAGGGCCATTAGGTAGCGATCACGCGCATGCGGCAATACTAGTCAAAATATTTGGAGATAGTTTTGACTTTTCAGCACCAGCATATCAAATTAAATCAAGTTGGATTCACTTTGAAGGACGAGACGGTTCCACAATACACAAACATGCAACTGGAGTGACGTTGGGATATCTATTTGAGACATTGGGGCTGGGATTGGATGATCAGTGTTTTAGATTTCAAGATGGACGAAATTTTTGCACTAACGAGGATTACTCTCTGAAATTCTACATCAATGGAGAAAAAGTAGATGACATAAGAGATTATGAAATATCTGAGGATGACAGAATCTTGATTTCGTATGGCGGGGAAACACAAGAAGAGCTGGAATCCCAGTTATTAGAATTACAAGCACAAGACATTATCAAGTAACACCTGAAGAATTTTTTTCGGTAAATTGAGCAGAATTGTCAAAAAACATAAAGTACCCACATTGCATGCATTGCAATACAGTTAGGAATGCAGTTAGGAATTCCTTGTCCTGAGACATGCCATGTAATTTGACATCCTCACCAACAATTTCGGCTTTGTTACCCTGACATATTGGACATCGGAGTTCTTTTTGTTCCACAATAAATAAAAAAATACAGGAGTTTAAAATCTATGCATCATTAAAAATCAATGATAATTTCAACAAAGTCTAAATTATAGCCAATTTGAATTTATTTTGTATGGAAATTTCTAGCAGAAATGTCGTTGATGGAACCGCACGAGCACCACATAGAGCAATGTACAAAGCCATGGGATTAACAGATGGTGATTTGAGTAAACCATTCATCGGAGTATGCCATACAGGAAATGAAGCGACACCATGCAATATCCATCTTCCGAGATTAGCACTCAAAGCTAAAGAAGGAGTTATCGACGGAGGCGCCACCCCAAGAGAATTTTCAACCATCGCAGTAAGTGACGGCATTGCAATGGGTCATGAAGGAATGAAATCCTCATTGGTTTCTAGGGAGGTAATTGCAGACTCTATTGAGTTAATGGTTCGTGCACACCAGTATGACGCATTGGTGGGAATTGCGGGATGCGATAAGAGTCTTCCAGGAACAATGATGGCGATGGCTCGATTGAATTTACCTTCTATTTTTGTATATGGTGGAACTATAATGCCAGGTATGTTGGATGGAAAAGAGCTGACAGTTGTTGACGTATATGAGGCAGTAGGGGCATATGATGCAGGACAGTTATCATTAGAAGCACTAAAGAATATTGAAAACACTGCATGTCCAAATGCAGGTTCCTGTGGTGGAATGTTTACTGCAAATACGATGGCATCGATTTCAGAAGCCATAGGTCTTGCATTACCCGGAAGCGCAAGCCCACCTGCAGAAGATGACAGAAGAGAGAAAATTGTTTATGACACAGGGGTAGCATGTGCAAGGCTTTTGGAGCAAAATATCACACCAAGGGAAATCTTGACATTTGAGGCATTTGAGAATGCAATAACAATTCTAAACGCATTAGGAGGTTCAACCAATGGGATACTACATTTGCTTGCATTGGCAAATGAGGTAGATGTAAAATTAACCTATGATGACTTTGAAAGAGTCAGGAAGAAAACGCCACACTTGGCAGATATGAAACCTGGCGGAAATTATGTGATGAATTCGCTTGACAAAATTGGCGGAATTCCATTTGTATTAAAAAAACTCGAACAAAAAGGCTTGATTCATGGCAATTGCATCACAGTGACAGGAAATACAATAAAACAAAATTTAGATTCAATGGACATTCCTGAGCCAATTCAGCAAATCATCAAACCAATTGACAACCCATTACATTCAGTTGGTACTGCAGTGGTTCTAAAAGGAACTTTAGCACCAGAAGGAGCAGTAATAAAAACAGCAGGAGTGGAAATGACCAAATTCACAGGCAAAGCACGTGTATTTGACAGAGAGGAATATGCATTTGATGCAGTATCAAAAGGAAAAATTGACGAAGGGCATGTAGTAGTTATCAGATATGAGGGACCAAAAGGAGGGCCAGGAATGAGAGAGATGCTTGCAACTACGGCTGCACTTGTAGGACAGGGATTAGGAAAGAAAGTTGCCATGGTCACAGATGGCAGATTTTCAGGTGGAACTCGTGGATTCATGGTAGGTCATGTTGCCCCAGAAGCATATGTTGGAGGACCAATAGCACTAGTAAAGGATGACGATGAAATTACGATAGACACCGAAACTAACATTATTGATATTCATGTATCACCAGAAGAGTTAGAAGAGAGGAAAAAACTATGGAGTCCTCCAAAACCAAACTACACGCGAGGTGCTTTGGCAAAATATGCAACGTTAGTTGGATCTGCAGCACAGGGTGCAATTACAAGACCCAATCTATAATTTCAATTCAAGAAAAAGATTAAATTTCTTTTTCCAGTTTTTTCCAGTTGATTTTTTCTTGTTGTTGTATGTATATTTCAAGCAACACCTTCCATGATTTCTGAAAATCAGACACGAATTTCTTAAAACCAGAATTGCTGGACAACGACATTGATCTCTGAGGAGTGTAAGTTACCTCGTCTAGGGAAATACAGTGAACGGTGTCATTTCTAACCTCAAAGAGGCGTGACATATCACGTGTAAATTCTGGGCAAAATACATTCCAATCAAGAAATGCCCTAATCTTTCTATTAATAGGAACTAAATTCAAAATATAAAGCAATTCTGCACCGTCACGATCATCAGAATATTGTACAATTCGTAGTCGAATAATCTCATCGAATAAGAAAGCCATCTTAGAGAATCCAGACAGGACACTGTCTCTGTTTTTTGTAATGAATATTTGAGAGTCAAACCCTCTCTTTATCACACCATTATTTATGAAATAATGGTTGTCCTTGTCAATTAGGTATAATCTGATTTTTGATGATAGGTGTTTTTTCCTTTTGACTATTTTGATAAAATGTGAAGTGTTCATGTTTGTTGCAAAAAAACAAATCAATTAAGGATTTGGTAAATTCTCAAAAATGATGAACATCTTGTTCACAAGGTTTATAGATCGTATATTCGAAACACAGTTAGAGATAACAGGAAAAAATCACATTGCAACTTTGAATTACTGTTATCTACTACAGATTTTCTATTCCTAAAACATCATAGTATGCCTTTGGAATCATGTTTTGTGCCTTAAAGAGCACATGGTTTACGGCAGAATCCAGAACATATGTCCTGGCCCAATCATTTTCACTTCTGATGGAGCGGCCAAACCCCTGTAATAACTTGGTCAAAGTCTGTGCAATATACCATGAAGGGAATTTTTCCATTTTGGCTTTGATTCTCTTTTCTTTATAATTTGGATATGGGACCTTTGCAATAATTTGAAACCTAGATAAGTCATCTTTAAGATCAACTCCTTCCCACAATGAAGAGGACAACAACACACCCGTAGGATCTTCTGCATGCTCCGATATTATCTCATCCTGAGTCTTCCCATCTTTGTTCAGACTGTGACAGATTCTTATACGTCGTGTATTTTTTGGAGAGAGATACCTAAGAATTTTTTGACATCGTGGTACAGATGATGTCAATATAATCCCACGCTCTGAATAGTGCGCATCTAATATTTTATCAATTGTTTTGATTACCTCCAGTTCGTCTTCCTCAGTCGAACCATAACTTAGGCGGCGTATGTTAAGAAGTTCAATCGTCCTATTCTTTAAGGGAAACGGGGATTTTGGAGTATCGATGAATGCAACATCTGTTGCATCCAATCCCATATTTTCACAAAAACTTTGTTTGTCAATTGTAGCTGACATAAAAATCTGATAATCAGTTTCAAAAAAGGAAGTTGCAAATTTTGAAACATCCACAGGTTTTATGGAAATGGATCTAATGTTTCCATTCAAATCTCGAATTGGATCATTGACCACAAAATTGTCTTTGTCACTTAACACATCAATTTTTGCTTGAGCGGCTCTATCATATCTACGCTCCAATCTTGTGATTACCTGGTAATCAGGATCTTTCTGGTAAGCATCACTTTCCTTTATGTCCTTGATTTTTTTTGCGTATGAATACGCGATATCATCTATAAGATTAATCATAGAATCCAAATCTGAGAAATCATAACGATCTGGGGATAGGTTACATTCCTCAATTTGACCACCTAGGATATCAAAGCCAATAAACTGCATAATCTGGTCCTCAATTTTGTGTGCCTCATCAAAAACCGACACTTTTCTGTCCAGGTAACTCTCAAAGAGTTTTTTGTTAAATTTCATAATTTGAAAGAATGCATGGTAATTCCAAAGAGAATGCTTTGATACAAGTGCATTGTATTTTTGTAAATAATAGTGACAAGATTCTTCATTATTCGTATTTTCCTCAACTTGTTTTATTGTGGGTTTGAATTTACAAACTTCTACTGTCTCTTTCCCGTCTTTTGTAATTTTTTCCTGGCATTGTCCCTTTTCACAGGTAAACCCCCATTGCATTGCACTGCTTGGCATATCGATTTTTTCAGATTCCATCATTTTCAAGCAAGGAAAATTTTGCTTTCCTTTTACGGGTTTTAGAAATGGGATGTCCTTGATGTATTGATCTTGGAGATGTTTTGATGCAGTGACTGTGAATGAGCTATCAAAATAACTAGAAACGGTTGCTCCAACAAGGGATTTGCCAACTCCTGTAGGCGCACATAAAATAATCTTCTTGTATCCGGACTTTATCTTGATTTCAATCTCAGAGAGTATCTCTCTTTGAATTTGTCGTGGAGAAAATTGATCGGGGAATTTTTTTAAAAGGGACAGAGATATTCTTTATCTCTGGAATATTAAAATCATTGAGGTTCTTATGATATAAGACAGTAATTACCCTAGTTTAATATCTAGTAAATGCAATTAAGATTATGGAATTACTAGAGGATAAAATGCGAGTGTGGTTGGATAGTGCAAAATTTGTGAAGCCGGTTTCAGGAGTTTATGTTTTGTATAATCGAAATAAAGAAGTGATCTACATTGGAGAAAGTAAAAATTTGGAAGAGACGTTTACAAAATATGTAGAGTCAGAATTTGAGGGAAATGAGTGTAAACAAAAAACACAATCATACCAAAGAGAATTTGCTGAGAATCCAAAAGAAAGACAATTACAATTAATTGAAGAGTTTAGAAATCACATGGGAAGACTGCCGTATTGCAATACCGAAATCGAACTGGAAACACTATAAAAAAAGTCAAGTGCATTGCAAACCTACTGAATTAATACAAAAAAATAGACAATACCTTAATGTCAAATACAATGATTTATGCAGGAATTGCTATCGGAGTTATCGCAATTGCAGCAGCTGTTG
>PFFZ01000048.1:0-546 GCA_002781805.1 Nitrosopumilales archaeon CG15_BIG_FIL_POST_REV_8_21_14_020_37_12 | reverse complement strand
GATCCATTTGCTGATGAAGTGGCAGCAATTAGAGCTAATGCAGGAAAGTAAATCCGGTACAAATCATATTATTTTTTCAATAATCAACATGAATTTTGTAATATTCAGGCATAGAAATAGAGAAAGTAATTAATCTAAGATCGCCGTATCTGAAAGATGCATCAGTGTTATTACTGTGACCAGATTTTCGATACAAAAGAGCAGTTGTACGATCACGTAGAAGTGCATTCAGACATTGAAAGAAACAAGGAAATAATGGAAAGAAAAAAGAAAGCACAAAAATAGGCATGTAATAAGCAATCAAAAATTTAGTCACTAAAGAAAATTAGAGCAAAGGTTGAAAATTTCACATTAGGGGATAAAAATAACAAATTTGTCTTTAAACAATATGGATTGGGTTGAGGCATTACTCAAAAAATCATGCGACAAAACTCTAACAAAAGGAGAAGTATTACACAGTCTGTTTCATATGATTGAAGTAAACGAGAATACATTAAATCACATTCAATCAGACAATAGAAACTTTGGTCCAGAATTAGAAGAGTT
>PFFZ01000104.1:10142-10284 GCA_002781805.1 Nitrosopumilales archaeon CG15_BIG_FIL_POST_REV_8_21_14_020_37_12 | reverse complement strand
CGTGTAAGACCAGCTTTTTTACGCGAAACGAACACAAAACAGAACACGAAAGGGCACAAAAAATAATTGTTCAACATTCTTAGTATATAGCGTGAATAATATTTTTTCGACCGGTTGGGAAATTATAATATTTTGCAGGTCA
>PFFZ01000104.1:867-10032 GCA_002781805.1 Nitrosopumilales archaeon CG15_BIG_FIL_POST_REV_8_21_14_020_37_12 | reverse complement strand
AGTAAAAATGTCTGCTCCCTGGTTTTTTGCTTGTTCTGCTAACCACCTGTATGTCTTTCTTACATCTAGTACTGCTGCTCTTGGGACTGTGTCTGAAATTGTAACCTCGTTATTTGGAGAACAAAACGAGAAATTCCTTATGGGATTAAAACAGTCATCTGGAATCCCGAATTCCTTTATGTTTTGAATCCATGTAACCCCGCTTGTTCTAACCGTTTCGGCAATTGTTTCCTCTTTTTCTAAAAGTGCTACTTTAACTCCGTTTTTTGCAGCCTCATAAGCAGCAGAAGATCCTGCTGGACCTCCGCCGACAACAACTACATCATACTCAAATCTCTGTGTCAATTTACTTGGTTTCTAAAAGCTTGGATATAATTTTGAGTGTTTTACTCTATTTCTTTAGAACTGGCGTTCCAGTGGAATCGTTTTCTCTTTCTGGATCAAATGTACTCATATGGGCAGGATCTCTGTGCATATAGCTATGTGTTTCACCCATCTTTTTTCTGCAGAATTTGGAATGAACTGTTTCTTGTACCTTTAGAGTGTCTTCGTTTTCATGAAATAATCGTTTACCGCATTCTGGACATGAACTTTCGGGCATAAATTTTCTCAGTGGTGAATCTATTTAGATGTTTCAGATATGTTTGAGAATGGTGTTTCAATTAAACCGAAACTTTAGATGCCCTATTTTGTAATATTCTGATGTGACCGAACTCGAAGTTTCATCTTTTGTAATGTGGTCTATTATCACTGGTGCCCTAATGGGAATCACGGGGCTAAGCTACAGGGCATATCTTAAGAATAAAAAAAATTCTTGACATTTACGTTGATCTTATCTTGAATCTTTATGGTTGTCTTGACTGGCAAAACTTGATCGTGCTTTATCCTTCTGAAGCTGTTTTGCCGCCATCTACATTTAGAATTGTACCTGTAATCCAGTTTGCCTCATCTGATGCCAAAAACAATACCGCATTTGCAACATCTGACGGCTCTCCAATTCTAGCTAATGGTAGCCTTTCTTCTAATACTTTTCTTGCTTGTGGATCATCCAAATATGGCTTGATCATTCCAGAATTAATTATACCTGGATTCACACAATTGCATCTAATGTTTTTTCTTGCATATTCTACTGCAATTGCTCTTGTGAACATTGAAATTGCTGCTTTAGTTGCTGAATATGCTGCTAAATGCACTCTTGGAATTGCCCTTTCTCCTGAAATTGAACCTATATTTACAATGGCTCCGTTTTTAACATCATACATTTTTCCTAGCACTGCTTTTGTCATGTGAAATACCCCAAACAAGTTGACGTCAATTAGTTTTTTAATCTCTGAATCTGGCATTTGATGAAAATGTATTGGGTCGTTTATTGCCCCTGCATTGTTCACTAGGATGTCTATTTTTCCATATGTGTCAATTATTTGATTTACTGCCTGTTGAACCTGTGCCTCGTCTGTTAAATCGCATGCAATCGATGCGGTTGCTTGTTCATTTCCTATTTCTTTTCTTACTTTTTCTAATGTTTCTAGATTTCTTGCAATGAGTATGACTTTGGCTCCTTCTTCTACAAATCTTTTGACAACCCCTTTTCCGATATCGCTAGAAGCACCTGTAACGATTGCAACTTTGTCTTTAATTCGCATATTTTTTGATTATCAGTGTAACTTATAGAATTTTTGGTGGTTACCACTCTTAACTTTCACAGATGTTATAGTTCGTTGATTTTTTTAATATATGCTAAAATTCCAGTATAATCCATTTTCCCAAATCCCTGTTCTATTGCATTTTGATATATCTCCTCAGCTTTTTTAATCATGGGTAATTGTATGTGAAAAGAATCTGCCGTTTGGACGATCGTACTGATGTCTTTTTTCAAATTTTCTAGCGTGAATGTTGGATCAAATTTTTCTTCGATCATTTTGAACGCTTTGTTTTCACTCATGCCTGTTTTAAAATAGGTTGCATTTAGAATTTCTAAGAATATCTTGGGATCTATGCTTGCTCCTCTGACCAGTGTAATTCCCTCAGATAATGCAAGTGCTAACATTGTAATTTGTAAATTCATGGCTAGTTTGACTGCATGTGCTATTCCGTCTCCTCCTAAGAAAAATACCTTGTTTCCAATTTTTTCAAACACTGTTCTGAATTTTTCAAATGCATCTTTGTTTCCTGATGCCATGACTACCAAATCGCCAGATATTGCAACATTTGGGCCTCCCATTACCGGAATGTCTAACTTGGTGATTCCGTATTGAAGAAATTTTTCAGTGATTTTTTTTGATTCTGATGGATTAATTGTGCTCATATCTGCAATTACTAACCCATCATGATTTCCGTGAATGATTCCGTCTTCTTCAAAAGAGATCTGTCTTACGGCATTTGCGTCTTTGACAATGATTATTACAATATCCGAATTTTCAGCAACCTTCTTTGGGGATTCAACGACTCTTGCTCCTTTGCTTGCCAGATGTGTTGTTTTTTCTTTTGTTCTGTTGTATGCAGTTAACTCAAAACCTTCATCTAGTAAATGCAGTCCTACTGAATTTCCTAACATGCCGGTTCCTATGATTCCTATTTTCATCTTGTATCCATTGCCTTTTTAGCGCCTCTGCTCATCTTTTACTTCCCATTGATTGTTGCCAAATCTTGATGCTTCAAATTCGATCTGTCCTATTGTTTTATCCCCTTTTCTAACTTTGGCATAGTCAAATTTTTTCATTCTAAATATTCTCTCTTTTGGTTTGTATCCTCCTTCAATTACTTTAATTTTGAATCTTTTACTTGCTTTGATGATCATCTTTCTTGCAACCTGTACATCTCCAATCCATGAGAACATTTCAAACTCTCCAAAGTTTGTTGTACTTATTGTATATCCATACAGTCTTGCCTCTAATTTCATATTTTGTGATTTTGATTGTTCATTTAGCCATGATATTACCTCTTCTCCGTGACCTTTTTCAATTCCAAAAGTTTCTGAATCTTTCATCTACAACTATTGTTATCTCAAGTCATAATAATCATTTTCAAAAATCTGTTAAACTAAAATATTGATTATGCAAACCCAATTTATGCTCACAATTGATTGTAGAGATGTAGATTCAATAAAAAATGAATTACTAGTGTATGTCTCTGATCAGGTAGCTGCTATACCTACTCTTAAAAACCACCAATTCACGTTATCTATGTTTAATGATAATGATACAATAGATCTTAACACAGTCATTTCATCTATCAAAGAATTTTTGGATTCTATAGGCGAAGGTCATAATTTTGCAGTTATTTCACACAATGATGTAATTACAATAAAATCCATTTCTGGAAAACCTATTGAAAGGGATTCCTCTCCGCCTTCTGAAATGTTTTCCTGTCCGCACTGCGGATTTGTTTCCAGATATGAGGTAGAATTTCAAAATCATATGAAAATCCACTATCTCTAAGTCTTTTTGTTTTTAACATGATTTTTAACAGGATCTTTATAAGGAATAATTCTAAAATCCCTCCGTGGAAAGATCTCCCAAAAACAAAATTACCAAAGTTTATTGTTCCAAATGTGACTCTATTTTTGAATCTAGGAAAAAATTTGAAAAACACCTTGATTTACACACTAGAGGAATTGTTTGTGAAATCTGTCCCATTGACACAATGTTTTTCAAAATAACCAACTTTTTCAAAAGAAGTTTTTCTCGAAATTTGGAATAAGTTTTTTAAACAATTTTTATTTTTTGTTTGTATGGATAAACGAATTCTTTTTGGTGGTATTGCAATTTTAGTGTTAATTGGGCTTGTTGCAATATTTTCAACATCAAATGTGGGAGATCGTGATTTATCTGCAAATCGTATGCATGGGAGCATTTCTACGACCATGGGATCTTCTATCCTTGGCAATCCTGATGCCCCAATCACCATAATTGAATTTGGTGATTATCAGTGTCATCAATGTTATAATTGGTTTCATAATACAAAACCGGCTATTTTTCAAAATTATGTTGATACTGGTAAGGCGAATTTCATTTTTGTTGATCTTGCGTTCTTGGGAAGTGATTCTCCAAAAGCTGCACAAGCATCTTACTGTGCTGAAGATCAGGGAAAATATTGGGAATATCATGACGTGTTGTATGTTTCTCAGGAATCTCAAATTGACAACGGCTGGGCAAGTTCTGAACGCCTAAAAGCATTCGCATTTAATTTGGGACTTGACATGGACTTGTTTAATGAATGTCTTGATTCTGAAAAATATTCTAAAAGAGTTCAGTATAATATTTCTGAGGCAAAAAAACATGAGGTTAATGGCACCCCTGGATTCTTTATCATTGGGCCTGATGGACAAGAACAGCAAATCAAAGGAGCACAACCATATTCTGTTTTCAAACAAATCATGGATTCTATGATATGACAGCCACATTGAAAACTGTTTTTTCTAATTTTCGATATGTTGTATTGGCAGTTGTCATTTTCATCTCGATGCTTTTTGGTTTGTTGTTACTTTCTGAATATGTTTTTCTTGAACCATATGTGGTGTCTCATATCCCAGATGGGACTGAATTTGGGTTCTTGCTGATCGTCATATTGTCTATATTATCCTCATTAGTAATTCCAATGAATGTTTATCGTATTAGCATACTCAAAAGTTCCAAGAAAAAAATGAGTGGTGGAATATTTGGCTCTTTTATTGGTGCGGCCGCTGGTGCATGCAGCTGTGGCCCTGTAGGGTTTGCAATTATCTCTACGTTTGGTACTGTGGGTGCTACGGCGTCTTCTTTTGTTACAAATTTTGAAATCCCGATCCGAATTGCCGCAATAGGATTGTTGGTTATTGTTTATTATACCACTGTACGATCCCTCAAAATTGAATGCAGAGTTAATCACAAAGTCTAATTTAATAGAAATTAGCTATTGGGCAATTTTTTACAACCTTGAACTGTATCTTCTAGTGTGTTTTATCTATACTTGTGACCTTGATTTATGTTCCAATTCGTCCAGGAAGGCGAGACCCTGAAGATGATGAACTGGAAGAACGTGAGTAATTTTATTACTTGATGTGTAAAAATGAATCTCTTGGAATATCCAAGTCTATTGTTTTTTCAGGTTGAATGATCTTTGCTAATATTTCAATTCCTGTGACGGTTCTGATGCTTGGTTTGCTAAAAAATGAATTTGCATCAACTCCAAAAACTTTGTTGTTTTTTACCGCTTTTAGGGATTTCCATGATGCATCCTTGTCTAAAACTTGATTGTATTCTTGAACCGTTCTGTATGCATCAAACCCACATGGCATAACTATTATGATGTCTGGATCTGATTTGATTATCTCTTCAATGCTTAATCTTCTGGAGTGTTCTCCTGTTTTACTGATTATGTTTTGTCCTCCTGCAATTTCGATCATCTCGGGAACCCAATGACCTGCTGTAAATAATGGTTCTATCCATTCTATTGCCAGTACTTTTGGTCTTTGTTCTACTTTCAAATCTTTTATTTTTTGAATTCTTTTTTTTAATGCACTTGCAATTTCATTTGCCTTGTTCTCTTTTTGAAGAATTTTTCCTAATTTTATTACTGATAAAATAATCTCATCAAAATTATGGGGATTCATTGAATAAAGTAGTGGTCTTTTTTGCATAATTTTGATTGTTTTGTTTACTTGGTTTGTATGTGCTGCACACACCTCACATGTTTCTTGTGAAATAATGAGATCCGGATCTGCCTTTCTGATGTTATCTTCATCTAGAAGAAAAATATCTTTTCCTTCTTTTAGCAACTGGCATGTCTGTTTATCAATCTCTTTGCTACTTAGTTGTTCAGAGTCGATCACTGAATTGATTACTTTGGGCTTTGCTTTTGCCTCTTCTGGATATTTGCACTCATGAGTAACTCCGAATATTTTGCCTTCTTCCCCAAATTCATATAATAACTCTGTTGCGCTTGGCAAAAACGAAACAATTCTGTTTATCACAAGCTTGTATTCTCTGTCAACTCCTTAAACATAACTCGTTGACTCTATGTCAACTATGGGTTTTAGACATCTTAATAGGCTCAATTTGAGTCTGTTTTTTATTGTCGTTAACTTCACAGGAGATCAGAAAGGCAATTCTTGCAAAGTGGCATGAAGGCTTGTCAAAGTATGGAAATTTCCACTCGTCTGATTCCGTTAGTGGTTCTAGTCCTCCTTCTGTCTTTGTGGGTTCTTCTAGTTATCCAAAAGTCTCTGTTGGTCCCATGGTTCCTCCAATGCATGGTGATACTGGACTGTTGGATAGCCCAGAAAGGTGGGCAGGCAAAACATTAGAAGAGATTGTAAATTTCCGTCTTAATCTTGTACGTGGAATCCAAAAAGTGTCTGTAAACCAAACAGGTGGCAGATACATTGAAAATTTACAAGAACTGGCAATGTCTTCAAAGCCTACTGATTCTGATTTGGAATTTTATAAAACAACACATTCGAATATTTCACTTGATGATGAAAGTGCTCCGTTTGGTCCTATTGGGGAGATCAAGTCTGCAAAATTTTCAAATTCTTCATCAGACAAATCCATTGAAAAAACATTTTATGACAAAGACTTGAAATCTCAGGACGCTGTTTTAAAACTATATCATTCTGGAATTGATATCTCAAAAATTCAAAAGTGTTTTAGTATTGGCATGCTTGGCAAGGATAGAAAGCTAGTTCCCACAAGATGGAGTATTACTGCAACTGATGATATCATTTCTAAATCTTTAACACAGGAGATACTGGATTATCCTTTAATTGATTCATGCAAGATTTTTTCTCATGAGCATCTAGGAAATTTGTTTTCCATAGTGCTGTTTCCTCATAGATGGATTTACGAGATGATTGAAGCTTGGTATTCTAATGGTGTTCTGGGATTTGGCTCTGATTTTGAGGATGCCAAAGGAATTGGTCACCCTCCTTCCATAGCTGGAGCATATTTTGCTGCAAAATTGGGTGTTGTGGAGTATCTATCTAAACACAAAACTCAAGCAGGTGTTGTAATCCTGCGGGAAATAAGGCCCGAATATGCAATTCCAGTTGGTGTCTGGCAAGTTAGAGAGGGAATCAGACTTGCAATGAAAAAAAAGGAATTGGTTGCTGAGAGTTTTGAAAATGCACTAGACATTGCGTCAAAAAAAATGAGTATCAGCAAAAATGAATGGCTGTCAAAAGGCAATATATTAAAACTGATAAGGCAAAAAACAATTGCTGATTTTTTTTAAAATGAACTATTGTTTAGTAAGTTTAGATTATGACATACTGCTTCTAATGTGTATTTTTGAAAAATATTTCACATGGATCTGCTCAGATGCAAAAAATGCTCAAAAATTATTCCAAAATCTGAACAATACCTGGTAGTCATGTTTCTGGTAAATGATGTTTTCTCTGAACCTCAATATGAGCACCTAAATTGTCCTGAACAATTTCAATTTATTCAAAGTTCGTCTTGACCTATTTATTGGCCAATTTCTTGCATAATGTTAATGCAAAATTGGAATTTAATGGCTGGAATTGGAATTATTGCCAGCCCTATTCTCTTTGCATTGATTGTTTTTCCTGACACTTTTAGCTTGAGCTGGAATCAGGGTAGGGGTGGATTTCTTTTTGCATTGGTATTTGTTGTTGCTGAACTAGTTGGCTTAAAAATTGTAATTTCTAAAAAACAACTAATTTCTGCAATACCATTTGCGGTTCTCACCATCTCTTATTTGGTATTTTTGGAATTTGGTTTGCGTGATTATATTTTAAATTCGGCCGAACATTTCAATGTTCAATTAATCTATTCTTGGACATGGTTGTGGGATTTTGTGATTATGACTTTATTTATCATGACTGCCCTTACTATCTTCTTTAGAACTCGTTGGATTCGTATTGCGCCTGCCGGCCCTATCTTTTTGGGAGGAAGTGCAATAATTTTGTCTTTGGATGCATTCTTTCCTTATGACTCTCTTGGGCCGTTACAGTATGTTGTTCCTTATTTGGTTCAAACTAACGTGTGGTTAGTGACTGTGTTTGATCTAGGTGTTGCGACTGCACGTGATAATATCATGTTTCTTAAGGGTGATTATGGCTCAATGGTACTTCAGGTGTTTTGGCCCTCTGCTGGCGTTCACAGCATAATTATCTATTCTCTTGTGATGGGTGCATTTTTACTAAAAATGAATATCCCACGACATAGAAAATCTATCTATTTTGTTTTGGGCATATTTGGAACTATTATTGTTAATGTTATTCGTATCTTCTCTTTATCTTGGTATGCCCTTAAAGTCACCACTGATGCACAACAATGGGAAGAATTTCACTCAGTCGCAGGGGAAATCCTGTTCCTTCCTTGGCTTTTCATCTTCTTGCTTCTGGTGATCTTGATTGAATCTAGGCGACTCAAAAAATTAGATTCTAATAGTGGATCAATTCCTAAAAATAACTCGTAATGCTACTTTGACCTGCCATTTCAGAAAGTTCAGATACTTTCACTCCTAGTCTTCTGATATTCATGTGTTGATCCACCAAGGCCTCTTTTAGCAACTGTTCTGCATTTTTTTCCAATTCGTCATAACTATTTGTTGGATTTCTAAGCATTCTTGATTTTGTCTTGTTTGATAAATCTGATTGTATTAGCTGGATCCCAACTGACTTGAACATTTTGTTATTTTTTACAATTGTACTGTGTAGTTCCTTACATGACTCTTTCATATTTTCTAATAAAAATGCAAAATCTTTTGAATCTTTTTTCAATGTTGCAATTTTACTAAATTGAATAGTTGGTTCGTGTTCTTTTACTGGTTCACCGTTGATTCCTCTTACTGAATTAAAAATATACGTTCCAATTTTTCTTCCAAATTTTTTGTTTAACGTAAATATGTCCAAACTCTTCAATTCTCCTATCGTTTTGATACCCATCTGAGAAAATTGCTCCTCAGTTTTTTTGCCTATTCCTGGAATATCTCTGATCTTAAGCGGCTCTAAAAATTCCTCTATTTTTTCAGGCGTTACAACTGTTAATCCATCAGGTTTTTTAAAATCTGATGCTATTTTTGAAATTAATTTATTTGGAGAAATTCCTACAGAACAACTAATTTTTAATTTCTCTTTGAGTGTGTTTTTAATTTGTTGAGCTAAATGACTGGCCTTAGAAAAATCTCTGTTGACTCTTTTTGTAACATCTAGATATGCTTCAT
>PFFZ01000104.1:0-854 GCA_002781805.1 Nitrosopumilales archaeon CG15_BIG_FIL_POST_REV_8_21_14_020_37_12 | reverse complement strand
CTCAAAAATGTCTGCATCTTTCTTGATTATCTGCATGGCTATTTCTGATATGTTTGTGTAGTGGTCAAAATCTACTGGTAAGAACACTGCATCCTTTCTTTCCCCAAGTCTTTTTTTAGCAAACATGATTGGCATTCCTGACTTTACTCCAAATTTTCTGGCGATATAGTTTGCCGTTGCAATTGCCCCACTATCGTTTCCTCTATCTGAAAATACACAAACACACACTGGTTTTGTTCTCAGCTCTGGATTGCGTATTTCCTCACACTGGGCAAAAAAGTAATCAAAATCAATATGAAAAACTATTCTTTCTCCCATCTGGCGTGTGTTCATTCTTGATTATTACTATATTTTGTATTCATCTAAATAATGATTAATTATATTGCATTCATGGATTATCCTGTTTCCGTAAGTGATGATGGTGTAAGTGTCAATCCTGAGAAAATGGAGAAAGAAAAACTATATCACTGCATATTCAAAAATAAGATAATTTTAATTTTTAAAGACACTCAGGATGTGCTAAACTGCTATGAGATTGAAGAGGTGGATTTGGTAAATAAGGTAAAAAATTCCAAAAATGATGATGAGGTTATGAAAATCTTTGAGGATTACATAGAACAACAGGACCTGAAAAATTAAATAAAAGCCAAAGAAGCTTTGATCGTAAGGAATGGCAGATTGAGTACTAACAAATCCAAAGATGCAGAAGATATTTTATCTGAATTTCAAGGCTCTACAGAACAAGGTTCATCATCTACAAATACCGAACCTGAACCACAATTAGCATCTCCAGAACCTGAACCACAATTAGCATCTCCAGAACCTGAACCACAATTAGCATCTCCAGAACCTGA
>PFFZ01000007.1 GCA_002781805.1 Nitrosopumilales archaeon CG15_BIG_FIL_POST_REV_8_21_14_020_37_12 | reverse complement strand
GACACATACGTAACATCATCATTGGCGACACTGTCTCCAGAATTTTAAAAAAATCAAATTTTAAAGTTAATGTTCTAAACTATGTTGACGATTCGGGATTGCAAGTTGCCGACATTATAGTTGGATTCAAACATTTTGGGTTTCCACAAGATCCTCCTACGGGAAAAAAATTTGATCATTATTGTGGTGATGATGTCTATGTCAAAACAACCGAAAAATATGAGTCAGATCCCACTCTTGAGGAAATTCGAAAAAACACTCTAAAAGAATTAGAAGATGCAAGTTCAGAAACTGCTAGATTTGCAGATAAGATTACCAGGCGTGTTTTATCTGCTCAACTTGAGACATGCTGGAATCTGGGTGTTTATTATGATTGTCTGAATTTTGAATCTCAAATAATCCGTTCTGGATTGTGGGGTACAATCTTTGAGAAGCTAAAAGAAATGAAGTTGATTGAGTTTGAAAAAGAAGGCAAAAACCAAGGATGCTGGGTAATTCGCGGTGATGGAGGGGAAGAAGATAAGGTGATTGTCAGAAGCAATGGTACTGCAACTTATATTGCAAAAGACATTCCGTATGCTGCTTGGAAGCTGGGGTTGTTGAATGATCCTTTTAATTACAAAAAATATGAAAAAACTCAGCCCAACGATCAGGTTTTGTGGCAAACCACTCTTGAAAAGTCTCCAGAACCAAAACAAAATTTTTCAGGCAACAAAGTAATCACAGTAATAGATTCCAGACAAGCAAGATTGCAGAAAATTATTACCTCTCTGATGGCTAAATTCAAATCTGTCTCTGATGCGTACATCCATCTTGGATATGAATCCGTAACTCTCAGTGCAGAAACTGCAAAGACTCTGGGTCTTGAAACGGATGGCAAGCAAGCTCAGATGTCGGGACGAAAGGGACTGTATGTGAATGCTGACTCTGTATATGAGTTACTAAAAAACAAGACTTTTGAGGAGACAAAGAAGCGGCACCCTGAAATGTCTGAAAGCGATGTTGACTCTATATCACATCACGTGTCTGTGGGAACACTGCGTTATGAAATGATTAAACAGGATCTTGACAAAATAATTGCGTTTGATTTAACAAAATCACTTAGCTTGGAAGGTGATACTGCGTCATACATTCAATACACTCATGCTAGGGCTGCAAGAATCATAGAAAAATCTGGAAAAACTCCTTCTATTGATGTTGAATTTGGCTTGCTACATGAACAGCCTGAATTGGATCTGATAAAGATAATTGGTTTGTTTGACATTCAAGTCTATGATGCTGCAAAGAACTTTTCTCCAAAAGTTATTGCACGGTATTGTCATGATCTGGCCGTGGCATTTAACTCATTTTACGAACATGTACATGTTCTTGATTTGGGTGATGAGGCACTAGAAAGTGCGCGATTGTGTTTGGTTAACTCGTTTAAATCCACAATTGAAAAATCTCTTGATTTGTTAGGCATTGCAGCCCCTGATAGAATGTAGGTTGTTACTGGTGTTGTAATTAGAATTTCATGTTTGTGGGATTTAAAAATTAAAAAATGGATTAGTGGCTATGCCCACAGCCACAAGAATGGTCCTCATGCCCATGTGCTTCTTTTGGTGTGCATCTAGAACATTTGTCTGATCCCATCGGGGAAAAGAAACTAATTCCACATGACACGCATTTCATATTTGCCATGCTCTTGAATTTTTCTTACTGTATTTAATGAATGCGTATTGCTGAAATCAGTAGATTCTTATCTAAAATTTTTGTGCTCTAATTTCATGGAAAGGATAAAGCAAAACTCTCCTGTCTTATTTTACTTTAATTCATCAAAAAAATGGCTTGTAAAAATCTCTAGGAAAGAATCACTTCATACTCATATTGGTGTCATTAAACATGCTGATGCAATAGGAAAAGAATATGGTACCAGACTTACTACAAACAAAGACAAGTACGTCTATCTTCTCAAACCGACCATCTATGATTACATTATGAAAATCCAACATGGCACCCAAATCGTTTATCCTAAGGACATTGGTTACATTATTGCAAGAGCTGGAATCACAAGCGGACAAAAAATTCTCGAGATTGGAACTGGCAGTGGTTCATTAACTTCGTTTGTTGCAAGTGTTGTAAAGCCACGCGGACATGTTTACACTTTTGACGTAGATGAAAATTTTATGAAAATCGCAGAAAAAAACATCAAAAAAGCTGGAGTTTCAAAATATGTGACCCAGGAAAAATTGGATTTAAAAACTGCAAAGAAACTACCTTTTGATGATGCAGATGTTGCACTCATTGATTTAGGTGATCCTTGGGTGGTAATTCCTCAAGTAAGAAAAATGCTGAAAGGAAGTGGTTGTATTTTTGCAATCTGCCCTACCATGAACCAACTTGAAAAACTAACCATGTCTCTAGTTGAAAACGAGTTTACTGATATTGAATCAACAGAACATATTCTGAGAACTATTGAGGCCAGAGAGGGGAAAACTAGGCACTCCTTTCAGGGTATTGGGCATACGACTTACCTGTGTTTTGCAAGAAAAGCATTCTTTGATAGAGGATCTAAAAAATCAGAGGCAAAAACATCAAAAAAATCCGATACTGGTTAATTTTCCACTCGCTAAAACAAGATTTATTCATCCTATGCTAAAACATGGCGTATGGTTAGAAAATCTCTTCAACTATCACATGTAAAAAAATTCATTCCTTCACGAAAAGCAAAATCTAGAAAAGGAGAAAATGGGATCGTCTTGGTTGTGGGTGGCAGCTATATCTATCATGGTGCCCCAATATTGTCGTCCATTGCCGCACTGCGCTGCGGAACTGATTTGGTGTATACTGCAGTTCCAAAAATCAATGTCACTGCAACTCGTTCTATATCACCAAATCTCATTGTTTTACCATTGGTGGATCAAAAATTGACTCGTGGAGCTGTAAACAAATTACTTGGAGTGTTGCCAAAAAATCTTGATTCTGCAACCATTGGAATGGGACTCGCTGTTCAAGACAAAAATGCGTTAATCAATCTGATAAAATCTCTACTTGATCGAGACGTTAGGCTATCATTGGATGCAGGTGCACTGATTCCTGAAGTCTTGCCATTTTTGCCCGACAAGAATGTTGTAGTGACACCACATGCTGGTGAGTTTAGGCGACTGTTTGGTATTGCTCCATCTGATTCAAAACCCGAAAGGATATCTACCGTTGAACGATGTGCAAAGGAAAACGGACTTACTGTACTACTAAAAGGCGCAACTGATATTATCTCTGATGGGAAAACTACGTTTCTTAATGAGAAAAAGACACCTGCCATGACTGTTGGTGGAACTGGTGATGTCTTATCTGGATTGGTGGCAGGAATGTTGTCCAAGAACCGTGATGCTTTGGAATCTGCGGCGGCTGCAACATACATCAATGGGCTTGCAGGAAAATCGGCTCAAAAGAAATTGGGATTGCATATGACATCTATGGATCTACTGGAAGAACTGCCTTTTGTGATGAAGCCCTTTGATAAAATAGTGTGAACTCCATGAATCCGTTTCGTTACATTGACTCTAATATGAAAAATCTTGTATCTGATTTGCAACTTTTGATTAGACAGCCTAGCGTATCTGCAAAAAATGAAGGCATAGAGGAATGCTCAAAACTGGTCAAAAAATTGCTAGCCAAATCTGGGGTAAAATCTGAAATACTCCGATTAAAAAAAGGCGTGGCTCCATTAGTTTATGGCGAAATAAAGTCTAAATCGAATCCTGCTCGGACTCTTTTATTTTACAATCATTATGATGTGCAACCTGCAGAGCCGTTCGAACTTTGGGATGATCCTCCATTTAGTGGCAAAGTGAAAGGAAACAAAGTTTTTGGACGAGGCTCTGCTGATGACAAAGGAGAACTAATTACAAGAATCAAGGCTGTGGAGGCCTGCCTGAAAACAACTGGAGATGTCCCATGTAACGTCAAATTTGTCATTGAAGGTGAGGAAGAAACTGGCAGTGCACATATTGAAGATTATTTAAAAAAATATCAAAAGAAATTTTCTTGTGATGGTGTAATCTGGGAATTTGGTTATGTTGACTCTAAGGATAGGCCTATAGTGGGTTTGGGAATGAAAGGTTTGCTTTTTGTTGAATTGTCTGTAACTGAATCTATTCGTGATGCTCATTCCAGTCTTGCTGTTTTGATCAAAAATCCAGCATGGAGGCTAATTGAAGCACTTAAAACGCTTCGTGATGAAAATGGAAAAATCCTCATCAAAGACTGGTACAAAGATGTCGTGCCTTTTTCAAAAACTGACTTGGATATAATCTCTAAAGAACCGTTTGATGAAAAATCTCTCAAAGAGGAATTTGGAGTTGATTCATTTGTAGGAAACTTGAGAGGGCTTGATGCAAAGAAAGCGCTTGTTGGAGGGGCAACATGCAACATTGCTGGGATTGTGTCTGGCTACACTGGAGAAGGCGCAAAAACGGTTCTTCCTGGAACTGCTTTGGTCAAAATTGATTTTAGACTAGTTCCTAAAATGGATCCCAAAAAACAAGTGATGCGACTGAAGAACCATTTGAAACTAAAAGGGTTTTCAGATATTGATGTCAAAGTTTTTCATGGCGAGGCAGCGGCAAGAACAGATCCTTCTGATCCTTTTGTTACACAGGTAAAAGAGGCAGCAGACGAATCTTATGGGAAATCTATTATCAATGTTTCAAATGCGGGAACAGGGCCGATGTTTTCATTTGCAGATATACTAAAATCTCCTTGCATCTCAATTGGAAGCACTTACATGTTTTCTAGAATTCATTCGCCCAATGAATTTGCCAGAATTGATTTGCTTAAAAAAACTACGAAATGCATTTGTCTTATAATGGAAAAGTTTGGAAGATCCTAGTGCGTGAATCTGGGTAGTTTTTTGATTATGTGTGATAACGATATCTTTCCCGGACCTGCCACAATTACCACGATTGCCCCTGCCAGCAATATGAGGTCTAATTCGTATCCCCCTTGACCTGTCAGGTTTGCTGCATTCTTCACATAAAATATTGCCCCTGTCATGATTATGGCAATCATTGATGCTGATATCCTGCTCAATACCCCAATGATCAAAAGAACGCCTGATACAAGCTCTGCCAATGCAATTGGAATTTGCATCTCTGGTGGAAACCCTAGCACTCCTGTAAGAAATCTTGAGAAACCGGGATTGAATTTTTCATATCCGTGTACTATGAAAATTACTCCTATTGCAGATCTGAGGCCAAAATGTGTAATCTCATTTAACTTTGTTTCACGAATACTTGCCCCAGCCATTACCACCTACAATTTTTCACTGTATAAAATATTTGTTGAATGCTGCTTAAAAGGAGAAAGCCCTTTATTATGCTGTGAAATGATTTGAAATATGTCAATGTACATGCCAGGAGCAACGGCTGTAGGTATTACTTTTGATGGCGGTATAGTTCTTGCAAGTGAAAAAAGGATCGCATTTGGAAATTTTCTTGTAAGCAAATCTACAAAGAAAACGTTTCCCATCACTCCTAAGGTCGGCGCTACGTGTGCTGGCCTAGTTGCAGACATGCAAATCCTGTCGCTACAGATTGCAGCATTGGCAAAAATCAGAAAAATGGAATTGAAAAGAGATGTGCCACCAAACACTGTTGCTAAAATGATGTCAAATATGATGTATGAGAGACGATTCTTCCCACTTTTGACTCAGGTCATTGTTGGTGGTGTAGTTGACAAACCAATAATGTATACTTTAGATCCGCTAGGTTCAGTGCTTCCTGATGAGTATGCTGCAGTTGGTACTGGTGCTGAAATGGCATTAGGTGTTTTAGACCCTCAATTCAAACCCAACATGACAAAAGTTGAGGCAATTGATTTGGCAAAAAAAGCGGTTCGTGCAGCAGCGTTAAGAGATTCTGCCAGTGGTGACGGCCTTGACATTCTTGTAATCACTGAACAAGGCACAGAAGAATTTACTGATAAAATTACTTAATCATAAATCGTTTTTCCCGTTTCCCAGAACTTGTCTGAGATATAATGCAGGTTTTTCACTACCTCTCCTTTCTGCATTGTTTCTAATTCTTTGCTTGAAACAAGTGCTTTGCCTACTGCTAAAAACTTGTGCTGTGATTCTTCAACAATACATACGATGCTATCCTTTTGAAATTCTGAATGGCTCTTAATCCCCGGTCTCATTACATTTGCGCCCTTGCACATGAACTTTATTGCGCCCATGTCTACAATGACGTGGGGAAATTTTTCAAGCATCGCAGTCTCTGACAAAAATGGGAGATACCTGTCGTCCACTTTTAGAATTTTTATTCCCTGCCCTGTGATTATTTGGGCTTCATCTGAGATTTGATGTACTTTGAGATTTTTGATTTTGGGAGTTTCAATTCCCCATTTCTCTGATACTGTTTTTAAGAGTGCAGATGTTTCACTCTTGGAAATTAAATTGGATTTCAAGTTCTTGCAATCTCTTGTCTGATGTCAAGCAAGTCTCTAAGGATGGAGCTGGCCGTCTCCATTCCACCTGCGCCCTTTCCTATTATTGTCTGAGTCCCAGAATGCTCAGATGTAAATGCAATTGCGTTAAGTGTTCCATTCACACATAGTGGATCATCTACTGAGATTTCTTTTGGAGATACTTCCAGTTCCTTGTTGCATGATGCAATTAACTTGACTGCGCATTTTTTCTTTGCAGCATTTTTGATGTTCTCAGTTGTTACTTTGCGAATGCCTGTACATTTTATGTCCGGCATTGTTACTTTCATGTCCATGACCCAATTTGCCAAGATTACTAATTTGGCAGCCGCATCCAGTCCGTCCAAATCCAATGATTCGTCTGCCTCTACATATCCTTTAGATTTGGCATCGTTTAATGCTGCGTCAAACGAAAGACCGTTTGCCATGTTTGTTAGAATGTAATTTGTTGTGCCATTCAAAATACCTGCAAATGATGTGATTCTTTCCCCTTTGAGGCTGTTTTTTGCATAATCTAAGATTGGAGTTCCTCCTCCAACAGTACCGCTGAATTTGAACATGACTTGATTGTATGTTGCAAGCTCCATCAGGGAGGGAAATGCTAATGCAAGCGGTCCCTTGTTTACCGAAATTACGTGCATGCCAGACTTCATGGCATTTGTGATGTGGGTCATGCCTGGCTCTGCATCCTTGTAGTTACTAGCAGTAGTCTCGATGAGAACGTCTGCATCGATGTTTTTTATCATGTCTAATCCCGAATAGTTGTTTTTTGTTTTTGCATAGTTTTTAACAGTTCCAAATTCTTTTTTAACTAGGATGAGTTTTTCTAAATCCAATCCTGATTGATCAACTGCGCTTCCCTTGCTATCAAATACGCCGACAACTCTTGGTTTCAATCCGTATTTTGCATAGAGATCCTCGGATCTTGAAACAAACAATTTGACTAAACTCTGGCCGACAACGCCAAACCCACAAAGTATTATCCTCAAATCCTTTCTTTCCTTTTTGATTGGTTGTTTTCATTCATTTGATTCATTCTTTGATTTTCTTATCACTGCTTGTGTTTTATTAATAATTTGTGAATCATTTTGAAATTCTTTTTACCTCTGTTGGCTTACTTGTTTTTGCTTAGATCCAGCGAAATTGAATTTATGCAATATCTTAGGTTAGTTGGTTTTGGCCCATCATCAAACACATGTCCCAAATGTGCCCCACATTTGCTACAGTTGACCTCAGTGCGAGTCATTCCGTATGATGTGTCAGAGACATAATCGATTTTCTCATCTGATATTGGTTCCCAAAAACTCGGCCATCCTGAGCCTGAATCAAATTTTGCGTCTGATTTGAATAGTGGCTCGTTGCAGCAGACACACCTGTATATCCCGTCTTCTTTGGTGTTGCAATACTTTCCGCTAAACGGAGGTTCCGTTCCTTTGTTAATGCAAATCTCAAATTGCTCAGGGGTTAATTTTGATTTCCATTCCTCCCTTGTTTTTGGGATTTTTTCAGACATGAACTGTGTTGGTTTTGATTGTATTAGAATATTACTTGGTTATGCTCTTTCTTTTTTCTTCTGTTCTCTTTTCTGATTCAAACCTTTCCAGGTCATACTCTTTCAAATCTACAAATTTTATGATCTTGCTGAGATTTGGATGCACTTTGTTAATCTCTCTGAACATTTGCTGCGCTACGCGTCTATAGTCTATGTGGCCTTGGGGAACGGTACGCAATTCAATTAAATGACATGCTTCACGCAAATTGAATCTCATAAAGTATGGATAATTGTATGCGAAATTAACAACATATTGGGATTGTTCTGGAAATTTGGTTCTGATCCTGGAAAATGTCTCTCTTGTGTTGTTCATGCACTCTTTAAACTCCTTGTCAATTCCTAGGACTTTTATCTCATCTGGTATGCTATATCCGTGATCTGTTGTGAGCATCTGTCTTTCCAACGTTAATGTCCTGTGTCTGTGAAAGTCTCTAAACATCCCAAAATTATTTAGAAGATCGAATGTATAGTATGTATTCTCAAATGCACGCGAAGGTCTGTTCCTCCTGTTTGCTCGTAGTTTTGCAAATGTTTCTATGATTTTCATCTTCTTTTCTTTTGGCATTTTCTTTATCTGGATTAAAATATTCTCATAGGATGTGCTGGGTGATTGTTCGTAGAGAATACTGGTAATTATTTTATCTATGGCATATGGTTCTGATTCATAGTCGACAAGTTTAGTGTGGATTCCTGAAAGCACTTTTGGCTTGATTTCTTTTAATGCTATTTTTCTTGATGTTTTTTTTATCTCTTTTAGATACGTTTGTAATGCCTTGCCGTATTTGTCGTCAGCTCTTCTTACAAATGATTTTATGGTTACGTCCAACTCTTTTTTTATTTTTGAGGCTAAATCTTGCTCTTCTTTCAGTTTTGATGAGCCTAAAACTGTGAGCAAGTATTCAAAAGCTCTACCATTTCCTGTTATGCCTACGTTTGTCAGGGTTGATGCAGGAAGCAATCCTCTTAGAATGTCTAGTGCCTTGGCTTTTGTTGAGCCCCTGTACACCATGTTTGCAGATTTTATGTCTTTTTCATCTTTTAATTTTGAAAATGGTTTTTCTTTTCCATCCTTGGAATCTTTAAAAGAATATTTTTCAATTGGGTATTTTTCCCTAACATAATTTATCATTGTCTCTATATTTTTTGAATAAACGTCAAAAGAAAAGTTACATGTTTCTACATACAAATCGGCAAATTTTGATTTCATCAATTCTGGTTCTCTGTAGAATCTGTACTGCCCATTTGTTTTTTTATCCCATGCAACATATCTGGAAGATTTTTCTAAATACGACAGTCCTATCCTTCTGTCTTCTATTTTTTTAACTGCAATGTTTGATAATCCCTCAATTGCGATTTGTGCTTCACCAAGTTCTGCAACGGAATCGTCTCCGTATTCCAAGAGCACTCTGTTGTAAAATTCCTCGCCTCTGTTTTTATTTTTTAAAAATTCATCTAGAAATATTCGACGCATGCTCTTGTCTGTTCTGCTGTATCTTGACATGAGTGCTCCTCGGTCTACTTGTTGTGGCGTGATTATTGCAAACACGTCACTGTCAGAGTTTGAAAAGTGTTCTGACAGAATTTTTTTCTCTTTACTTGTAAACTCTGACAATAATTTTCAAAAGTTTATCAATTATTAATAGTCTATTTCTTTTTTCCTATTTGTATTAGATCGGGTGCTTGTGTTTTTTCCATTCCTTTTGTCTGCCATCTTAGGAGCACTTCTTTGAATGCATTTGCATCTGCTTCATTTTCTGTGTACATCAGTGCTGTAACCCATCTTCCATTTCCAGCTTTTCCTCCAACTGAATTCATCCAGAAGTTGCTTGGTAATGTTTCCATGGCTTTGTTATTTGGATCTTTTGTAATCTCAATCCACCTGTTTGCCACAAAGTACAGTATCTGCTCTAGTTCCTCTCGTTGTATCATATGTGCCTCTGATTTGTCATTTAATTTTAAAATTTCTCATATATCGACATTTTGAGTTTGTGAAATTAATCTTACCAAAACTAGAAACCTTTCTAACACTTTGTCGGTTATACGAATCTCTAAACCATTACACATGACCCGCGACGATATCGATATCATCGGTAAAAACGTCAAAGACATGTACGGTACATTCATGGGTAAAGTCGTTGGAACAATAACTGACATCGACGGAAGCATCCAATCGGTGGGTGTTGACTGCGGCTCACAGGGATTACAGCAAATCCAATATGAGCAATTAGTAGTCCAAGGCGAAGTTGTCATCTTTATTCCAAAATGGAGACTAGACTCACAAAGACTTCTACGAGAAAAACAACTGACTCTACGTCGTCTAAAGGCTCTGATTGATATTGTTTCTGAAAATGATGACATGAAAGAGGATGCAGAAATCATTCATGAAAAATACAAGTCAAAACTTGCATCATTAG
>PFFZ01000024.1 GCA_002781805.1 Nitrosopumilales archaeon CG15_BIG_FIL_POST_REV_8_21_14_020_37_12 | reverse complement strand
ATCAGTACATCAGATGGAACATCGTATACCTTTGCCATAAAGACAAAAAATCGATAATCGTCTTATAAATCATTGAGCTATTATTTTGCGATAAGTATGCCCACACAAGTTACATGTTATTCTGATCGACTTTACAGATGTTCTTCCCAGACGTATTCTAGAATTAATTCCTGGTGCGATAAAAGATTTACATTTTTTACAGAAAACTAATCTGAGGGAGTAAGGCATTCGGATCTTGTATTTTGTGCATATCTTTCTTGCAAGAAAGGCTTGTCGTTGAGATATCTCAGGATTTGTTTTTGCATTCAAGATTGCATTCTCAATTAGAATTTGCATTCGTTCTAGCGCAATTTTTCTAATAGTAGATTTCACATCTTTAGACTTGATTTGGACCTAAAAATTGCTTGTCTTTAAGATAAACATGCAGTCAGCGGGATTCGAACCCGCGTCACAGGGTTGGAAACCCCGAATACTAACCAGGCTATACTATGACTGCACAAGAAATCAAACTTTTTCTCCTACATAAAAATGGTTTTTTCATACTCGTAAAGCATTCTAGCAACAACTACATGTGCTTCCAATGATATACTTCCAACAGAAAATAGATGTGTAAATCGATTTTTGACTGGATCAGAAAAGTGTCCTTTCTGGAATCCACCTACAACAACACATGAGTTATCCACTAAATTAGAAGCAATTTTCTCAAATGTGCTTGGTTTTCCTGTAGTCGACAATCCAATGACTTGTGAGGGTTTTATTTCATCTATTAAATCTGAAAATGATTGGTTTTTGATAGATAACAATTCATGATTTTCCGAGTTGATAGATTTTTCTAAAAACAACTTTTCAAACAGGCCTGCAAATCTATGATATGATTTTGGAATATGTACAGCATCTCCAATACTAATTACTTTATCATCAATTGTATGAATAAAAATTTGAACTTTATTTTCATAGAAAAGTGGAATTGTAGTTGCTTCCAAGATAGAAAAATGAACCAGGTCAGGTCTGCCTCGCTTTATTTCATTAGAGATTCCTTTCATTGCCGCAAAATGCCAAGAGTTATCAAGGAAAATTTCAGATGGGTGTTTGTCTAATTTGTGCGCATGGGAAATTACTGAGGGATGAGGTTGTAATTCTTTAGGTATTAATTCTAAAGAAGATTCGGCAAGAATAAGCGATAGCATCTTAATTGATCATTTCTATTTGATTTTTAAATTCATGCCATCCAGGTTTTGGATTTCCATTAACATCGACCAGACCTGCATTACAAATGTAATAGTTTAGTCTCTCAATGACATATTCACTGCTGCCCAATCCAGAATCTCCACCCAGATCAATACTTGTGTCACCAATTGCCTGGTGCTCTGTAACGCAAGTACCTTCTGACTTGTCGTGCTGTCTGTACCAAGTTAAGAATTCAATCTCGGATTCATTTTCAGTGTAAAATTCAAACAGTTCTTTTAGGAAATCCTTTTGGGCTTCAGAGGAACCTCCCACAAAATCAGATGTACTCCAGCTAATTTCAAAAAATCCAACTTTTTTGTCAGGTACAATTTCAAATGTCTTTAGAAGATCTTCTTTGGATTTTTGGGGGGTTTTTACAATATCATTTAGGCTGTCAACTGGAAAATATGAAAAGGCAACAAAGTCACCAACAGATAAATCAGTTACTATGTGTTCCAAGTTTTTGTTTAATACGTTGTGAAGTGCAAATGAGTTCCCAAACTTGACATTAGGATATTTTTCTTTTAACTTTTCATATGTACCAGAAAATAGTTCCTTGTATACAGGGATGTTTTGTTCATAGTAACGAAATTGTGATTCAGTCTCGCCTGCTATTATCACAGTATCTATAATGTTGTATCTAGACAAGATTGCATCAAGGACATTTACTAATCTGTCTTCACCAATAGAATTGATTGATGGCTTTCCAATCCATGAAGGGAATGGACCAAGTGTTTCTCCATTAATCACAGAGAAGAAAAGAGTAACCTTTAGATCATTTTTTTCATTTAAACCCATCAGGATATCAGATTGTTTCCAATCAAACTCCCCACGCTGAGGTTCCACAAGATTCCAGAAAAGATAGATGTTACTTCTTCCAATTCCGGTGGATGATGCATCTGAAAATATTTCATCAATTTGTTGTAGTGATACAGAAGAATGTGGCGAATTAATCACTAGTCCAATTTTTTCATTAGGTTTCTGATTAGTCGAATCAAAGCCCGACATAACCACTACAACAAGAATGCCAGCAATTACTGCAATTCCTGCAACAACAGCTAAGATCTTTTTATCCACACCGACTCAAAAAGGAAAGAAAGTAAAAAAGTTGTGATTATCTCATCCAGAAGTACAGCCACTATATCCACATTCAATGCATATACTGCAACCTTCTACGAATACAAGGTTGTTTTTGCATGTGGGACATAAACGGTCTTCAGAAACTTGTTCTGGTTGATGTGAGTCTAATTGTATTTCTTCATCACGAACTTTGAGGGCAAGTGCAGCATTTACTTGTGATTTGATGTAGGGATTTGTTATGTTTTCAGTAACATAGCTTATGATATGTTCACTTGGTGTTACATCAAACGTTTTTTGTGCATTTTCGCTGGTCATGTGAAGTACTTGTGTATGTCTTGAGCCATCACGATAAACTGTGATTCCTTTTAGACCCAATTCATGAGCCAGTAAATATGCAGATTTAACATCTTCTGCAGTTACATCATATGGCATGTTGATTGTTTTTGCAATTGCATTTCCAATCCAGTCTTGCCATACAGCTTGTGCCATTAGATGGTCTGCCCAGTGAATATCCATTGCAGTTACAAAGACTTTCTGCATCCATTCAGGAATTTCAGGAATTCCTTTCAGTGATCCATAGTTATCTGCAATTTTGGCCAAGATTTCATCAGTATAGAGACCGTGTTCCTTGAGTACTTCTTCGATGATCTTATTTGTGTAGAAGAATCTTCCAACTGTAACTCTTTTTTCAAACACCAATGCAAATGCAGGTTCCATACCGTTGGAGCAATCTGCAATCATGGACAGTGTACCTGTTGGTGCAACAGTTGTTGTCAGAACATTTCTAATTCCGTGTTTTTGGATTTTTTCAATTAGTGCATCCCATTCGTATGAGTGTGTCTCTTTTGGTTTTTGATAATAACCAGCTACAGGAATTTTTCCTTCAGGATATTCTGTTTTTGAACACAATGGGAATTCACCGCGAGATTTTGCAAGTGCTACACTTTCTTCCATTGAGTAGTATGTCAGTGCTTCAGACAGTTTTGATTGTAGTTCATATCCTTCTTTGGAATTGTATGGAATCCGTAGTTTGTATAAGAGGTCTGCAACTCCCATAACACCTAATCCTATTCTTCTTGATTCCTTTGATGCTTTGTCGATCTCTGGAACTGGGTAATGATTCACATCAATGATGTTATCCAAGAATCGTGTTGTTTTTCTGATTGTTTCTTCATACCTTTGCCAATCAAATTCGTATTCTCCATCAGCCTTTCTTTTTACAAGATTGACCAAGTTGATAGAACCAAGATTGCATGATTCGTATGGATAAAGGCTCTGTTCTCCACAAGGATTTGTTGCTCGTAGTGGGGCCTGTCTGGCTTTTGCAAATACGTTGTATTTGTTAATTTGATCAAAGAAGATCAATCCAGGCTCTGCACTCTTCCATGCAGATAGCGCAATAAGATCAATTAGCTGGTGTGCATTGATTTCTCTGACAGGCTTTTTATCACGTGGGCTTCGGAGCATGTATTTGCCATCACTTGTGTTAACAAGTGCATGCCAAAAGTCCTCCCAGATTCCAACACTGACATTAAAGTTCTCTAAAACTCCAGGCTCTGTTTTATTAGTGATGAATTTTTCAACGTCAGGATGCCATGCCTCAATAATTCCCATATTGGCTCCTCTTCTTTTGCCACCCTGTTTTACAACTTCAGTGACAGTATTGATGATATTCATAAAAGATACAGGACCTGACGCAACGCCTGATGTAGACGCTACAATGTCACCCTCTTCACGAAGATCAGAATAATTGATTCCTACTCCACCGCCAGATTTGAAGATTAATGCTGCATCTGAAGTAGATTTCATAATCTCTTCCATTCCATCTTGCATTCCAAGCACAAAGCATGCAGAAAGCTGTCCCAGTCGTCCGCCTGCATTCATCATAGTCGGAGAGTTTGGCAGAAAGTCTTGAGCAGTCATCAGTTCAAAATACTCTGTAATTTTGTCTGCATAGTTATCCAATTTTTTGGCTGCTATCAGAGTCAAGAGATCTTTGAAACTTACTTTCATCTGACCATTGCTTGCAAGCGTAACATAGTGGTTTATCAGAGATCTAAAGTGCCACTTGTTTAGGAAATAGTTTCCAATTTTGAATTTGTAATCAAAGTTGTCTAGTTTCTCAAGATATGATTTAGCTTCATCAATGTCTTGTTTTATGTTGCCTGACTTGTCAAATACCTGTGTATCATACAAAAGATCGCCTATACCAACCAAAATTGCTACTCGTTCAAACATTTGAGTCGGTGATTCTGTAATCTCATTTTTGTTATTTCTAAACAGGTATCTTGATGCTAAGACTCGGAGACAATTTAGATCAAATCTCTTAGATACAGGATCTAATGCCTTTGCATTTAGAACCTTCATTTTTTCGTCTCTTAGTTTTCTACGCTCATGTCGATATACAATGTAGGCTTTGGCGATATCGCTATTTCCACTATCTATTAAAGTCGACTCTACAATATCCTGAATGTCTTCAACACTTGGTGTTCTATTGCTTGTAAATCCTTGTTCTACTAATTTATTCACAACTTTCCCCGCTAGTTGATCTGCTAAACCACGATCGGCTTTGGATGTGGCTGCTAATGCCTTGTAAATGGCATTTGAAATTTTATCTTTATTGAAAGCCGTTACGGCGCCACTGCGCTTACGGATCTCATTGATAGTATTTTCTATTTGTGCATTATCCATTATAATATCCCCGAGAAGGGTAAGAACAATATGGATATAACTTGTGTGCTCGAAAAATTTTGATCTTGGTACTGTAATGAGTCAATATTTGTTACACCGCTACTATGAATTTCATAATGGCATAATTTGCGTAGGATTTAGCGATGATCGTACGTCTGAAAAAGATCAAAAAATTTTTCAGATAGATCGCAATCAGTTTTTCGTTTACGGATTTCAGACAACATATGGTGACTTGCACTTGGGACACTTGTCCTCAAAGGGTTCATCTTTAAATCCACATTCGCCACATATTGATATTCTCTTTACTGGCTTGAATGCATTTGTTAGATCGGCTGCCTTTTCGATGGATTTTTTGATATCAGCAGTCTTTGCATCCTTGTCAATTTGTAAAGTCACAAGCAAGCCGCCGTTTAGGGACTTTGCCAATTTGTTGCATTCTACAATAATCTCGCTTTTATTCGTAAATTCAGCAATTTCTGAGGCACTAATAGTAATACCTTGTGAGTAAGAGTCACCTTCCATAGAATTCAGGGAGGAATTCTTGCCATACTTCTCTCCGTCGAGATTTGCAAAGCGGGCAGACCCTTCTGTTTCAGTCATAGATATGGCCACAGGATCTCCGATCTCCTTGCCCTTTTTGGCACCAACATCAACGGCAGTTTCAATAACCTTATGGAGGATTTCTTTTCCATCCTTGTTATCCTGGAAGCCAAGTATATTGAATACTGCCTCTTTGAGGCCAACTAGGTTTACGTTAAGAGTTACAGAGCTTCTTTGCATATATTGGGTATTCTTTGCAAGAATTGGATTTAGTCCTCGTCTAGTAAGATCAGAAATGTCCTTCTTTCTTAAGGCCATTGATGCCAATGCAGGTTTCATTAATAATGCAAGTCGGGCTCTGAAATAAGTTTCATCCTTGTTTGATTCAAATGCCAATCTGGGAAGATTTATTGAAACTGATTGGAGTGTTATTGATAATGGGCCAGAATTTTTTGTTGTTGGATTTGTGATCCCATAGCTTGACATTTGCCCTTTAGCAAACATCACCTTACCTCCAATTGAAATTATTTCAGATATTACTTCAGATACGTCAGAAACTTTGCCTTTGTCATAATCAATTATTAGTCCAATTTTTGGAATTGGTGTGATCTTTGTATAGTTTTTGTATGCATTAATGATAGAGTTAACAATTTTGACGTCAGATCCTAATTGCAATCTAATTGAAACATGGGTACTTGTTTTGTTGTATTTGGATGTAGTAGATGCAGTTGCAAATGCATGCGCAAGTTTTTGTTCCAACTCTTCTACGTTCTTTACATGTTTTACAAATAACTGAGTAAGTCCATCAAGAACAATCTCCTGTGATGCTTCTTTTGAAAGCAGTGAAATGATTACAGATAATGCAGATGTAATTTCATCAAGTGATTTTGATGCTGGAATTCTTGATACATCAAGGTATTTTCCTCCAAGATCAACTCCATCTTCAATTAGCTCTTTTACATTGACAAAAATTGTATCAGGTATCATTGACCAGACACCCGGATTTGTTATGTGTAAATCGCCAGAAAGATGAGAGTCTGCCACGTCTTTTGGAAGAATGTTTGTAAGAAGGTGTTCTGCAAAAACTCTCTGACCAGTATTAAATAACAGGCCTTCGGCGCCATTATCTACATTATCTAGGTTTGTCAGCATTTCTTGCACATCAAATACAGGCAAGCCCAGGCGTGCCAATTTGTTACGATATTCTTCATGACCATGCTCCAATAGGACAGAATTTACCATTTCTCTGATAAGTGAGCCTGTGAGATAGGTAGTTTGGTACTTGTAAATCCTATTTTCAACTTCTTCAGTTATTTTTTGTGCTAATTCTAATGGAAGACTGCCTTCCCTAACAAGTGATTGTATGATTTTATGAGAGTTAAACTCTTCAATTGATTCATGAGATGTACGAACATACATCTTTCCGCTTTCAATGATAGATCTTTCTTCAATTTGTCTGGCTAAACTTAAAACAAGTTTTCCTAGATTTGTAATTGTGTATCTTCTTTCAGATTTGTTAAGTGCTACAAGAGACTGGCGCAATAACTTTCTTAGGTGGTATGCAAATTTGCCACTTTCTTTTTTTGATTTAAACCCGGCCAGTGATTTTAATTCAGAATAAGTCAAGGGTCCTTTGGAATTTAAAATTCTCAAGATATCTATTCTGTTAGGACTTGCCATTACAGAAAAGATCATTCTTACACGTTTGGAGGTAGATTGGAGGATTCCACTTCGCTTTGGTTCTGATACTTCCTCACTCAATTCCATATCTCTGCTAAAAATTAGAAGTAAATAAGACTTGTGACGAGATTATAATTTTAAAAGTTTGATTAGTTTTTTGGATCAGAAAAATTCTAGTCCGAAATAGATCTTGGTTTTTTATGTGGATCAAAAAAGTAAAGTTTTTAGATCAGTTTTCTTGGACGTCCAAAGAAAATTCTGACGTAGAGAGTTTTTGTCCGCAAGATGGGCATTTTCCACTATAAGGGTTTAGAACATCTTTGAGGGATTTTAACATCTTCATATTTGTGATCTTTTCTCCACATTTTCCACATGTTACTTCGACAGACATGAATAAGATCGAGTTTACAAAATTATTAAGAATCTATTGTGAATTTTGTTAATAATTCAAGCAAATAGTTTTACTGTTTTTCCATCAATATTCCACGTTCGTCAAATCCAGTGATTTTAGCCCTGGTTCCAACTGGTAGATCTGCAGGAGTTGCAATTCCACCCATGAATCCAGAAATCCTTAGTTCGGAATTATCTAGCTGAAGTACGACAAAGGCATAAGGGGTGTATTTTTCAAAGCCCGCAGGAGGCACAGTAATAATGGTATAAGTGGCCACTTTGCCTGTACCATCCAATATTACATCTTCAAAGCCTTTACTGCCACATTTTTGGCAGAAATAAACAGTTGAGAGATGCAGATAACCACATTTTGTGCATTTATGAGCAAGAACTTTTCCTTGTTTTGCTTGTTCAATCAGCTGCTCTTTGATAGTCATATTACACACTTTGGAAAATATGAACAGCACAACTTGCTCCAGTTGCACCAAAATTATGAGTCAGACCAATTTTTGCATCTTTAACAGTTCTTTGTCCAGCTTTACCTGTAAGTTGATCAAATACTTCTACTACTTGGCCAACACCTGTAGCGCCGATTGGATGTCCTTTTGATTTTAGACCACCTGATGGATTAATAGAGATATCTGCATTGAGTTTTGTTCTTCCTTCACGAACAGCTTCTACGCCTTTGCCTTTTTCAAAAAATCCCAAATCTTCAGTATCTACAACCTCAGCAATTGTAAAACAGTCATGTACTTCTGCAAAATCAATATCTTTTGCAGTAATTCCTGCCATCTTGTATGCAGCTTCAGCTGCGATCTTTGTGCTTGGAATGGTTGTCATATGCTCACGGCCTTGTAATGCTGCAGGTGAACCACCTCTGCCAGAGCCAATTACTTCAATGTAATCACCACCATGCTCTTTTGCAAATTTTTCTGAGCATAAAATTACAGAACTTGCGCCGTCTGAAAATGGGCAGCAGTCATAAAGTTTTAGTGGGCTTGCAACAACTGCAGAGTTCATTACATCATCAATAGTAATTTTCTTTTGTAAATGAGCTTTTGGATTTAACACTCCATTATCATGATTCTTTACTGCAACTCTTGCAAAATCTTCTTCGGTTGCATTAAATTCTGTCAAGTAAGCTCTTGCCATTGAGGCAAACAGTCCTGGAAATGATGCTCCTGCTTGTCCCTCATAAAAGAAATCTGAACAATATGAGAAATATGTTGTTGTCCATTCTGTTCCAGTATGGGTCACTTTTTCAACTCCAGTTACGACTAAACAGTCATAGAATCCTGCGGCAACATTTGCATATGCTTCTCTAAATGATACAGAGCCGCTTCCGCATGCTGATTCAATTGACAATGACGGCTTGTCGGAAATTCCAAGATTACTCATTAATACGGGCCCAAGATGGACCTGCTTATCAGCTACGCCAAATACGTTTGAGATGTAAGCTGCTTTGACTTCTTTTGGATCAATTCCTGCATTTTCTATGGCCGCAACTGATGCCTGAGTAGTAATATCGGCAATGCTGTCGGCTAATTTTCCATATTTGGTGCTACCTGCACCAAGAACACAAACCTTTTCCACAAATGTGACTGACCCCACTCCCTATAAAAATCGTTTTAGTAAATACATCACATAGAATGCCTTCAGATAAAATTCAGATCCAGACGGTCAAAGTCAAAAAGAAAACAAATAGGCATATTGTAAAAACTACAAAGTCAGATACTACAGCCTTTAGAAAAGAGATCACTCAATATCTAGATGTTAATGGATTTCTTTCTTGGTCGTCAAAAGAAAAAAAATACATGATTCTTGGAACAAATTCCCCAAAAAAAGGATTAGTCAACTGCCCCGAGTGTAATCTTGGACAGCTAATGGTGATCAGGTCTAGAATAACCAGAAAACGTTTCATGGGATGTTCTAACTTTTATGGGGGATGCAAAGCATCATCACCACTTTTACAAAAAGCACGATTACGTGCAATAAAAAAGGCATGTGATGTTTGCAAGTGGCCAATGGTAATTTTTCGATATTCAAGGAAACAAAAGTGGACAAGGCAATGTTCGAATTTTAACTGTGAGAGTAGAAAAACTATAGCTTCAAAGTAGGATAGATATCGGTTCTTCTATTTTTTAGTAAAGGAAGTATTTTGCGGATTTTTTTTATTTTTTTTGATTCAATATTCACATAACCTATTCCTTGTTTCTTTTTCATGTCTAACAATACTTTGCCATAGGGATCAACTACGATGCTTCTTCCACAATAGATATTTCCAACTTGATCAGGTGCTATAACATAGCAGCCATTTTCGATTGCACGCGTTTTGTTTAGGGTTACCCAATGTTCCTCCTTCATGTTTCCCTTAACCCATGCTGAAGATGCAACCAAGATTTCAGAACCAGATGCTGCAAGTATTCTTGACATCTCAGGAAATCTTAGATCATAACAAATCATCATGCCAATTTTTCCAATTGATGTATCTATTGGCTTTGCAATTTTTGTTCCCGATATCAATTTGTCAGATTCTTTGAATCCTAGTGCGTCATATAGATGAATTTTTCTATAAGTTGAAATTATTTTTCCTGATTTATCAACTACAAATAAAGTGTCATAAACACGATCTTTTTTTGCACTCTTTTCATAGAACGAACATATGACTTGAATATTGTTTTCTTTGGCAGTTTTTGCAATAGTACTTACAAAATTTCCATTGATTGTTTCAGCCAATTCAGCAAGTTGTTTTGATGTTTGTGATGAAGTGGTATAAAACATCATAAACTCTGGAAATGCTATTAGTACAGCTTTGTTTTTAGCTGCCTTTCTAATACAATCTGTGATTTTCTTTAGGTTTGTTTCTTTATTTGTTGATGCCTTTAATTGTACAACAGCTACTTTCACAAATTTTCTATTTCAAATCACAATAAAAGGTTACATAAATAATACATTTAATGTATGTATAATTTTATTATGTAAT
>PFFZ01000067.1 GCA_002781805.1 Nitrosopumilales archaeon CG15_BIG_FIL_POST_REV_8_21_14_020_37_12 | reverse complement strand
CCTTTAGTAATTTCAGTCAGAACTGAAGAGCAAGCCATGCATATTGCACATCCTTTCCCATGAAATTTGATGTCAGAAACGGTGTTATCATCAATTTTCATATCAATGTCAATACTGTCACCACATAATGGGTTGGAATCATGGAATGTTACATCAGGATTTTCGATGTGACCATAATTGACAGGGTTTCTAGAGTAATCAATAATCATTTCATGATAAATGTCTGCATTACTGCTCATAGTTTGAACAACCTCGCCACCTTATTTAATGAATTAATCAATGCATCAACATCTGACTTTGTATTGTATATGTAGAAACTTGCTCTAGAAGTCGCAGCAACATTTAGTCTTTCCATTAACACTTGAGCGCAGTGATGTCCAGATCTTACAGCAATTCCCTCCTCATCTATAATTTGTGCAACATCATGAGGATGAACATCTGCAAAATTAAAAGAGATCACACCACCTCTTTTTGATATGTCTTTTGTACCATAGATTTTAAGTCCTTTAACTTTGGATAGTTCTTCAATAGCATATTGGGTTAATTCGATTTCATGTTGCCTTACATTATCCATTCCAATTTTACTAAGATAGTCAATTGCAGCCCCAAGACCAACAACATCGGCAATGTTTGGAGTGCCAGCTTCAAATTTGTATGGAAGATCATTCCAGGTTGTCTCATATTTGTGAACTTCGCGAATCATATCACCGCCTCCATGAAACGGATTCATTGTTTCCAGAACAGATTTTCTAACCCACAACACGCCAATGCCAGTAGGACCAAGCATTTTGTGTCCAGAAAAGGCAAAAAAGTCACATCCCAGCCTCTCAACATCAACTTGCATGTGAGGAACAGCTTGTGCCCCATCAACCAGGGTTAAAACGCCCTTTGCCTTGCATTTTGCAATGATCTTTTCAGCATCTGTGATAGTTCCCAACACATTGGACATCAAGCTAAATGCAACGAGTTTGACTTTTCCTGTGTCAAGTAGTTTGTCTAGATCATCTAAGATTAATTCACCATTATCATCCATTCCAATATACTCTATCTTGGCATGTTTTTCTTGTGTGAGTAATTGCCATGGAACGATATTACTATGATGTTCATATTCGGTAGAAACTACAATGTCACCTTCGTGGACATTATCTCGCCCCCAAGCATACGCAACAAGGTTAATTGCTTCGGTGGTCCCCCTAACAAAGACTATTTCTTCTCGGTGCTTGATATTGATGAATTTTGCAACTTTGTCTCTTACTGATTCAAAGGCTTCAGTTGCCTCTTCTGCCAATGCATATACTGCTCTGTGAATATTGGCATTATGATTTTGATAATAATCAGTAATAGCGTCAATTACCTGATTTGGTTTTTGGGTTGTTGATGCATTATCAAGATAGACGAGTGTTTTGTTGTCTCGTACTTTACGTGTAAGGATTGGAAAGTCTTTTCTCAAGTTTTCAAAAGATGTTTGGGCACTTTGCATATTTTAAACCTCCACGTAGATCTCATTTTGATCTATTTTAACATTGTATACTTTGAGTGGAATTTCAGCTGGAAGGTTTTGAGGTTTGCCATTCTCTAAATCAAAAACAGAAAGATGTAATGGGCATCTAACTCCTTGATCACTTAAAAATCCTGTTGAAAGATCAGCATCAGCATGTGTACAGATTAAATCAGTCGCATGAATTTTTCCTTTTTGATTCGCTATGAGAATTTTTTTGTCATTATGAGTGAATCCGAAAAGCTGTCCCTCTTTTACTTGATCCAGATTACAAGCTTTTATCCATGCTGTCAAGATAATCACCTATACTTGTAGTGCTGTTCTAATTCAGAATCTTCATTGTAACGAGTCTCCTCAACTTCGACAAACTTTGCAAGTTCTTCATCAGTGTTGATAGAGAGTTCCTTTCCTTCCCATTTTGATTCAATCAGATATGCAATCCATGCTCTTACTTGAAATGACATTTTTCTTGAGAGTGGCTCTAAGAATCCCTCAACAATGGTTCTTTCAGCCTCTTCTTTTGAAAGACATCTTGTTTGCAAATAGAAAATCTGTTCCTCATCAATCTGTGCGACAGATGCAGAATGCGTTGCCTTTACATCATTTGTAAAGATCTCAAGACCAGGAATGGCATCAGATTTTGCATCCTTGTCAAGCAAAATAGAACGTCCAGATAAGAAAGAGTTTGATTTTGATGCGTTCTCTTTAATTCTAATCATCCCTTTGAAAAGAGATTTTGATTTGTTTCTCAGAATAGATTTTTCAACTACCCTGCCCTCGGTTTGAGGACTGAGATGATTTACATTTGTTTGAATGTCAAAGTCCTGCTCATTGTTTCCAAAAATTACTTCAGAGTCATTGGCAGATGCGCCGGTTCCATTTAGGAAATATTCTATTTTATATCTGGATAGCAAGGAGCCAAAAAGCCCGGAATACCAATTAACTTTTGCATCTTGAGCCAAATCTGTTCGTCTGGTTGAAAAATTAACGGTGGTTTGATCCATCATTTGTAATGTGGTAATGTCAAGCTGTGCATTTGCTGCAACCGTTGTATTTAGCAATTCAAGATATGCTTGCTGTTTTTGTGCTTTTGGCGAATACAATTCCTGAACTATAACAGCCTTGCTGTTCTCGTCTACAAAAATAACATTTCTTGAAATTGTGGAAATCCCATCCTCAGACAAGCACGAGACCAAGTGAATCGGAGTATCCAATACGACATGTTTTGGAATGTGTATGAAGATACCAGAGTTGAAGGCTGCGTTGTTTAATGCCGTGAATTTGTCATCATTTGAATTTGATGCATCTAATGCTTTTTTAACAAGATCTGGATTGTTTTGAATGGCATCAGCAATTGAAGTAATAATGACTCCTTTTGATTTTATATCATCAGTGACATTGATTTTGTGAATGTTTGTTCCAATTTGAATTACACAGGTATTGTTTTCCAGCTCACCCAATCTTCTTTTTAAGAGAGACGGAACTGTTGCATCAGTTTTAGTTGAAAATGATACTTGTTCAGGGTCCATCTTCTTTGCATCAGTGTATTTGTTGTAAAGCGGAGAGGTTTCAATGGGAAGGGTATCATATACAGACAAAGAGGCTTTACGGTACTGCTTTAGCCATTCAGGTTCATTTCTTGATGATGATATTTCTTCAATGAGACTAGAGTTGATTTTAGATAATGTTTGTTGAGACATGTTATTCAGACGTGGAGAGTAGGATTATCCCACCGAATCATCCATTTCTAGCTTTATGAGTCGGTTTAGCTCTACAGCATATTCCATTGGCAGTTCTTTAGTGAATGGTTCCATGAATCCATTTACAATTAGAGATAATGCTTCTTCTTCGGTAAATCCTCTGGTCATAAGATAGAAAATTTGCTCATCTCCAATTTTTCCTACTGTTGCTTCATGTGTAATGGTTGCATCTTCCTGGTTAATTTCCATGTAAGGATATGTATCAGTTTTTGATGTATCGTCTAAAAGCAATGCATCGCATCGTACGGTTGATTTTACATTTGTTGCACCCTTTGCTACATTTAACAGTCCTCGGTATGTAGAACGTCCGTCTAATCTGCTGACAGATTTTGAGGTAATCTTTGAAGTAGTGTTTGGAGCCAAGTGAACCATTTTTGCGCCAGTGTCTTGATGTTGTCCCTTGCCTGCAAATGCAATAGATAGTGTTTCACCATATGCTCGCTCACCCATAAGATAGACGCCAGGATACTTCATTGTTAGTTTGCTTCCAATGTTTCCATCAATCCACTCTACCGTGGCACCCTCATAGGCATATGCTCTCTTTGTTACAAGATTGTATACATCATTGCTCCAGTTTTGTATTGTTGTGTATCGGAGCTTTGCATCCTTGTGTGCAACTAGTTCTACTACTGCAGAGTGTAATGATTCTGATGAATAAACTGGTGCAGTACAACCCTCAATGTAATGAACTTCAGCACCCTCATCAACAATAATCAAAGTTCTCTCAAACTGACCAATGTTTTCAGCATTTATTCTGAAATATGCCTGCAACGGCATGTCAACTTTAACACCTGGTGGAACATAAATGAATGATCCGCCGCTCCAGACTGCGCTGTTTAATGCAGCAAACTTGTTATCTTCTGGAGGGATAATTTTTCCGAAATACTTTTTGAAAATCTCTGGTTGTTCTTTTAGAGCAGAGTCAGTATCCAAAAAGAGAACACCTTGTTTTTGAAGGTCTTCTCTAAGATTGTGATATACCACTTCTGATTCGTATTGTGCACCAACTCCTGCAAGGAATTTCTTTTCAGCCTCTGGAATGCCTAGCTTCTCAAAAGTATTCTTGACGTCTGCTGGAACATCATCCCAGTTCTTTTCGGCTTTCTCGGATGCTTTTGCATAGTAATAGATATTTTGAAAATCTATAGGGCTAAGATCTCCACCCCAAGTTGGCATTGGCTTTTTCATGAAAATTTCATAGGAACGTAATCTAAAATCAAGCATCCATTGAGGCTCATCTTTCATCTTACTGATGCCAATTACTGTTTCCTTAGACAGACCTTTCTTGCTAAGGTGAACGTACAATTCTGTAGAATCTTTAAAATCATATTTTGAATAATCCATGTCTAGATTTTCTGTTGCCATGCTCAAGATAACTCCGTTATATTATAAATACATGAGGAAAAATAGGCATAGCTAAATAGCTTGAGCTAAAATATTCTAGTCAGCATTTGAATTGTAAAAAATTCAAGATTATTGTCTTGCTGAAGCTGTCGCCTCAGGTGAAGAGTTGACTGGATCGACTGTAACGGTTACAGTGTCAACTGCTGATCTTCCATTATCATCATATACCTTGAGTTCAAATGTCAAGACTTTGATTTCTCCATTTGCAACAACAGGACTGGTAAATGATGGGGTCGTAGTTGTAGCAGAAGACAGCGTTACTGTTTCTCCTGAAACTTGAGTCCAGCGGTAAGAGAGGTTTTGCTCCTCAGGATCATAGCTTGCACTGCCATCCAGTGAAACTTTGACATTCTCATTTACTATTCTATCCTCGCCTGCATCAGCAACTATATCCAAATTGAGTGTGTTTACTACAGTTACAATCATGCTGTCTGATGAAAAGTATCTTCCATCACTTACAGTGCATGTCAAGGTTAGTTTAGTATCAGATACAACTGATGGAGCCATAAATGTGGCTATTGCGTTATTGCTTGGAACGACTTGTACATCAGAAGATTCCCATGAAAAAGTGATAGCATCGTTATCAGGATCGCTTCCAGAACACATAATGTTGACTAGAGCATTTTCATCCACAGTTTGATCGGTACCAGCATTAGCAGTTGGTGCACCATTTTCTGGAACTGCAAAGATTACAACATTATCAATTCCACTCTTGCCACTTGGATCAGTGACAGTTAACTGGAATTCTAGACGTTTAGAATCAGTTGGTAGCACTTTAGGAGCAGTAAACGTAAAGGAGGGACTTGTTGCATCAAATTCTACGAATTCACCAAAGATCTGTTTCCACTGGTATGTTAGAGGATCGCCATCAGGGTCAACGCCATTACCGATGATTTCTACTTGAGAGCCACCAATTACTCGTTTATCAGAGCCAGCAAATGCTCTTGGAGGAGAATTCACATTGGTTATGGTAATGGTCACTTCATCAGTATCATAATTGCCATTAGGATCAGTGACGGTTAATTCAAAGACAAGTTCCTGTGTTGCAGAAACATGTGGAGTTGTAAAGTAAACAGAAAATGATGCACGTTCATAAACTGTCATGGAAGGTCCTGATTTTTGAGCCCATGAGTACTTTAGTTTTTCACCGTCAGGATCAGTACCAGTTCCCTCAAGTTTTACAAGTGTATTTCCAAATACAGTTTGATCTGCACCTGCATTAGCAATTGGGGCACCATTAGATGGAATAACTTTTACTAATGCTAATGCATTTGCCCAACCATTACCAGGAGAATAACCAGTTACTTGGAATGATAAGAGTTTTTCAGTTCCACCAACTGCAGGAGCTACAAACTGAACTTCCTGTCCGTTAAAAGCACTTAGTGTTGCAGGGACTCCAATTAATTGAACCCAAGAGTAGCTTATTGGCTTGCCATCCAATGTTTGTCCAGTAGCACGTAATGTTACAGTATCACCCTCAGTTACGGTTTGAAGAGGACCTGCAGAGACTGAAATACGTTTATTGTCAAGCAATCCAGTAAATGGGAATACATTTACGGTATCACTAGCAATACCACCAAATCCATCATTTACAGTAATTTCAAAAACCATTGGTTCTAGATCAGAAAAATCAAGATACATAGGAAGTATGGTAAGGTGCTTTTGTGTAGTATAATCCAAGTCCGCATCTTGTCCAGAGAGTTGCTTCCAAGAATAAGACAGAACATCATCATCAGCATCAGAGACAGTTGGGATGATACTCATTGCATTAATTGTTGGCAATGCAAGTAGATCATTTCCTGCATCAACAAAAGGAACATGATTAACTGGATTTACAACAATTTCAATTATATCAGAATTACTAGCACCAATTGGATCAGTTACAGTTAATTCAAAAGTTAAAACCTTGATTTCCCCATTAATGACTTTTGGAGCCATAAAGGTAGGTTGCGGAATATTGTATGACGATAGGGTTACAGGTTCGCCACCAATTTGAACCCACTTGAATACAAGTTCCTCTTCATCAGCATCATAACCTTCTCCGATTAGAGTCACGAGTTTATTCTCTTCCACATTCACAGAGTTTGTTATTTGGGCAAAGGAGTATGATGCACTACCAATTAAAAACACGGCAAAAGTTAAAGACAGTAAGATTGATAATTTCACGCACATTCTTTTGTAACCAGATATTAAAACCTTGTTTATCATTATTATGAAATTCCTAAAACTCGTGATTTGCACCTAGGCAGAGGGCGGTCAATCAAAAACAGTAGTTCAGAAGAGAATTATGAATGAGATAATGCCATCTTCAAGGTATCAAAAGATCCAGAAACAGTATGAACCTCAGATACATGGTTTTCAATATTAAATTTTTTGAGCTCATCTGCAGTAAATGGGCCAATTGCAACAATGGGTATCCTCTTGAGACTCTCAATTAGCTTTGATTCATCATAGTCTTTTGACATGATCTCAAAAAAACCACGAACTGAGGAGGCAGAGGTAAAAACTATTCCATCAATTTTGTTTCCAGAAAACAACTCCCTAAACTCATTCCAGTGACTGGTATCCCGAAATGCACAAACGTCATACAGATGAATTTCCAGAACATCAATTCCAATTTTGTTCAATAGTTCTTTTAAGAAAGGTGTTGAAGCCCCACTACGCGGCACAATTACTTTTTTTCCAAAAGCGTTGATTTTTGTAAATTCTTCCCCAACTCCCACTGATGAATATGTTGTAGGCTGGTAATTCACTTTGATACCCTCATTTTCAAGTGCCAGTGTAGTCTTTGGACCAACTGACATCACCATGGTGTTTGAAATTGCAAGTTGTAATTTTTCATGTTTTCCTGTCTGTCTTGCAGTATCAAAGAGAAGTTTTACTGCTTTTGAGCTCATAAACACGGAATAGTCAGGATTGTATTTTGAGATAGAGTCCAAAAACTCATCTACAATTTTTTCCCCCTTGCTAACAAGCTCGATTGTGGGCAATGCGATAGCATTTGCATGATTTTGTTTTGCAAGATCAATGAATTCTGCAGCATCGTCTTTTGAGCGAGTTATTGCCAGCGTCTTTCCATCAAGCATATCATTTCCACCCTATTGTTTTTGATAACTCAACGACATTTCCTATAATAATATTAGTTGGAGGTACAATCTTGTTTTGTTTTACAAGTTTTGCTATATTAGATACTGTTCCAGTAATCATTTTTTGTTGAGGAGTAGTTCCGTTTTGGATTACTGCCACAGGAGTACTTTTATCCATTCCACCAGCAACAAGCTGTTTGCATATGATGTCGATCCTAGACAAACCCATCATGATCACAATAGTATCAACAGACTTTGCAAGTCGTTTCCATTTTACAATCTCTTTTTTCTTTTCAGGATCTTCATGTCCTGTCACAAACACAACAGATGACGCGTGTTTCCTATGTGTTAGTGGAATCCCAGCATATGTTGCAGAGCCAATTCCAGATGTGATTCCCGGTACAATTTCATATTTTATTTTGTGTGATTTGAGAAATTCTGCCTCTTCACCACCTCGACCAAAAATTATTGGATCCCCGCCCTTTAGTCTGACCACATTTTTTTTAGATTTTGCATATTTTACCATTAAATCATTTGTAGTATCTTGATGAGTTGTGTCATCGCCCACTGCACGACCAACATAGACCTTTTCGGCTTTTTTTGGAATCATGGAAAGTATTTTTTTGCTAACTAGTCGGTCATAGAGAACAACATCGGCGTGCTGAATTAACTCTACAGCGCGTAGAGTGATGAGTTTATGATCGCCAGGACCGGCACCTACTAGATAGACTTTGCCTGTCATTTCGTATTCCATTCCTCCACCTTCTCTCTCCAATTTAATGCAAGGTCATTTACTCCTTTTTCGCGCAGTTCTTTTCCAGCACTTGTTCCCAGAAGACGAGGATTGTTTTTTGGACCAGTCTTTGTAACAAACAATGACTGCTTGCCATCAACGGAGAACGCACTTACATCAATAGTCATATCATCGCCGTTTGACTTTGCATATGCGCCTACAGGAAATCTACATCCAGAATCAACATAGTCAGACAGAGCTCGTTCTGCTTCTATCTCTAATCTAGAATCATTATCTTCAATTTTTTCAAGCATTTGAATTGTTGCAGTATCGTCTTTTCTAGCCACAATTGCCAATGCCCCCTGACCAGGTGAGGGAGAAAAATCTTTGATTGTTAAGGGAGCAAACTTTACGTCAACTCCAAGTCTCAAAAGTCCAGCTTGAGCAAGTACGACTGCATCGTATTTTCCCGCAGATATTTTGTTTATTCTTGTTTCAATATTGCCACGGATTGGCTTTACTGTGACATCAGGCCGTTTTCTGGATATTTGTACTGCTCGTCGAAGTGAGCTTGTACCAATCACAGCACTTGATTTTATTGTCTCAAGCGTAGAGCCATCTGATGAGATAAACACGTCATTTACTGCCTCTCTTTTTGGAATGCAAGCTAAAACAAGACTTTCGTCTAGCTGTGATGGGACATCTTTGAGACTGTGTACTGCAAAATCAACTTCTTTTTGTGCAACTGCCCTGTCAATTTCTTTTTCAAATATTCCTTTTTGGTTGATGGTAAAAAGAGGCCTTGCATCAGTATCGCCTTGCGTCTTTATTGTTTTGATTTCAAAATCTATTTGTGGATGTGTTTTTTTTAGTTCAGCAATAACCCAGTTTGTTTGTGCAAGAGATAGTTGGCTTCCTCTTGCTCCGATTACATACTTCAATTCTTCACCGATTTTAGTGCAATCTCATATGCATCTAGAGTTCTGTTAAGATCAGCAGAAGTATGAGAGTCGGACAAAAATACGACCTCAAACTGCGAGGGGGCAATAAACATTCCCTGTCTTAGAAGCGAGTGGAATAATTTTTGGAATTTTTTGGAATCTGCATCTTTTGATGTTTGATAGTCAACTACAGGTTCTGCCGTAAAAAAAATCTGAAACATTGAAGATGCAGAGTTTATCTGGTGAGGAATCTTCATATCAGTTGCCATATCATCCAAGGATTGGGTAAATCGCAGAGTGTATTTTTCAAGTTTGGAGTATAGCTTGTTTTTAATTTTGTTTATTGTCTTAATGGAACTTATGGCAGCACTTACCGATACTGGATTTCCTGCAAAAGTACTTGCCTGGTAAACTTTGCCCCCAGGAGAAAGCAAGTCCATTATCTCTTTTCTTCCTCCAACTGCTGCAATTGCAAACCCATTTCCCAATGCTTTTCCGAGTGTCGTAATGTCAGGTTTTATTCCAAAGTGCTTCTGTGCACCACCTGGAGATACACGAAATCCAGTAACAACTTCGTCAAATATTAGAGGAATGTCATTTTCTTTTGTGATTTTTCTAATCTCAGAGAGGAAATTATCTTTAGGCAGGATCAGCCCCATGTTTGCAAGAATGGGTTCCACGATTACGCCAGCTATATCTTTATTCTTTCTGATTGTCTGCACTAGATCTTGTACGTTGTTGTATTGGACAACCAGTGTGTTTTTTGATACCTCGTCTAATCCGCCATCAGATACAGATATGCCATTATGTGCAGAGCCAGAGCCTGCCTTTACAAGTACAGAGTCATGGGCGCCATGATAGCATCCTTCAAATTTTATAATTTTTTTCTTTTTTGTAAATCCTCGTGCAAGACGAATTGCAGTCATTGTAGCTTCACCACCGGTATTTACAAGGCGAACCTTATCGATTGATGGATAATTGCCAATAATTAGTTTAGATAGTTCAATCTCAGATTTAGTCGGGGTACAATACAAGGTTCCACGAGCAATCTGTTTTGAAACTGCCTGAATTATCTCCTTTCGTCTGTGGCCCAAAAGTAATGCCCCATAACCATTGCAAAAATCAATGTATTTTTTGTTCTCTTCGTCCCAAATGTATGCACCATTTGAATTTTTAGTAAAGAATGGATATGGCTCAAAGTATCGGACAGGGCTATTTACTCCTGATGG
>PFFZ01000040.1 GCA_002781805.1 Nitrosopumilales archaeon CG15_BIG_FIL_POST_REV_8_21_14_020_37_12 | reverse complement strand
CAGACCAGTGCAAAAAAACAAAACACCTGTTACCTTACCAGTTGAAAAAAAATCAATTATTGTTAAAGGAGGACTGTTCACTCTAGGGTACAACGGAGACGATTTTTGTTACGACATAGAATTGCCTGAGCACAAAGTATACCTAAATGATTTCAGAATAGATGCATTTCCGGTAACCAATGAAGAATATTTGGAATTTATGAATGACGGAGGGTATGAGAATTACAAATTTTGGCTTTCTGATGGATGGGAGAAAGTGAAGAAAAATGAGTGGAAATGCCCAATGTATTGGGAAAAAGTAGATGGGAAATGGAAAGTGCGTGATTTCATTGGAATCAGAGACATCAATCCAAAAGAGCCAGTATGTCATGTAAGTTTCTACGAAGCAGACGCATATTGCAAGTGGGCAGGCAAAAGATTGCCAACTGAAGCAGAATGGGAAAAAGCTGCGTGCTGGAATGAAGAAAAACAAGTAAAGACAGTTTTCCCGTGGGGAAACGACAGCCCGTCTAAAGAAAATTGCAATTTATTGGAATCATACAATTGGAAATGTGCGGAGATTGGTACATACCCAAATGGCAAGAGCCATTTAGGATGTCATCAAATGATTGGAGATGTATGGGAATGGACGTCATCAGAGTTTACAGGATATCCAGGCTTTAAAACGGGATTTGACGAATATAATGATAAATGGTTCACAAATCAAAAGGTTTTGCGAGGAGGTTCTTTTGGTACACCACAAATGTCCATCAGGGGAAGTTATAGAAACTTTTTCAGACTGGACGAAAGATGGTTATTTTCAGGGTTTAGATGTGCCGAAGATCTATAAAATTATTTTTTAGATGCCAAAGTTAAGGAAAAGAGATTTTTATCATCTAACCAAATCCGCTTTATTTCAAATCCAGCACTTTTCATCAGTCCTTTAATTTGGTCCAATTTGTATTTGTAAGAGTATTCCGTAAGAATCAACTCGTCCCTGTGCAAATGTAACAAGAGGTTAGATTTTGAAATAATTACAGACTGAGTTACAAGTGATTTTAAATACATCTCAATTCGCTGCTCCTTTTGATTGTAAACTGCACTGTGCACAAAATTATTTAAATTAAAATCAGCATCTAATTCATCATTAATTCTGGACAGTACATTTAGGTTGAATCTAGCAGTAATGCCTTTAGAGTCATTATACGCATTTTCCAAGACATCTTTGTCCTTAACTAAATCAAGTCCGATTAAGAAGAGATCATTATTTTTCATAGTAGAGTTGATTTTCTCCAAGAACTCTTTTCCAGCAGACGGAGAAAAGTTACCATAACTAGAGCCCAAGAAAAGAATAAGATTCCTTTTTTCATCAAAATTTTCAACAAATTCTATCCCGCCCTCATAAGTATCAATGATTCCGGTGATTGAGAGTTTTTCATAGTCTTTTAAAAGCAGTTCAGAACTTTCAGTTAAAATTTCAGAAATGTCTATTGGAAAGTATTCTATTTTGTCATAGAGTTTATCAAACAAGTCTAGAATCAGCCTTGTTTTAACTGCAGACCCGCTGCCCAGTTCCACTAAACGAAAATAATCGTCAAGAAACAAGGGCAATTCACTTTGCATTTTCTTAAGAATTGAAATTTCTGCCCTGGTAGGATAGTACTCGTCCAGCAAACAAATTTTTTCAAATAGTTCAGAACCTTTTTTGTCATAAAAGAATTTAGGGTTTATGTATTTAGAATCAGAATTCAGACTAGAAGAAATCTCTTCAGCAAAAGTCTTTTCAATTTTTGTAGAATGAGGCTTGAAATATTGTAGTCGTGAATTGACCACATATTTCTTGTAATTTAGATCATTTTGTACTGTTTCAATCAAATATTGAAATAAAATTTTCTGGACTTAAATGTCTTATTCCAGATTCCTTCTACTCATCATAATTCTTGATATAGTTGCATGTTTTTGTTTAAACATGGATGATATCTTGAGAGTGGAGCATTTGAGTAAATCATTTGTAAAAAAGAGCATATTCGGATCACATACCACATCAGTCAAAGCAACAGATGATGTTACGTTTTCCATAACAAGAGGAGAGGTTTTTGTTTTAGCTGGAGAATCAGGCTCTGGCAAATCAACAATTGCCAAATTAATTTTAAAATCACTGGATTCAGATTCAGGCAAGATTATTTTTGAGGGCCAAGAGATTAAGGACGAACCCAAGAGCATATCAAGAATCAGAATGAATTGCCAGATGATCCAACAAGATCCGTATGATTCGATAAACCCACAAATGAAGATCAGAGATATTGTGCTAGAACCATTAGAAATTCACAACATAGGAACAAAAAAAGATAGAGAAAATAGACTCGTAGAAGTACTAAAGGAAGTAAAATTAGAACCAGTCAATGAAATCATGAACAAGTTCCCCCACATGTTATCTGGGGGTCAAAGACAAAGAGTAGTATTAGCAAGGGCACTTTCAATAAAACCAAAAATCATACTTGCAGATGAGCCTGTTTCAATGTTAGATGTCTCAATAAGGGCAGAAATGTTGGAACTGATGAAAGAACTCCAAAGGAAGTACGGTATTTCGTTTATCTACATCACTCATGATTTGGCCACTGCCAGATACTTTGGGCAAAGGATAGCAATTCTGTATTTAGGAAGAATTGTTGAGATGGGACCAATTGATGAGGTACTACTAAAACCAAAACATCCATACACTCAGGCGTTGATTGATGCCATTTCAGAGCCTGATCCAGACAATCTAGACAAAATAAAAAAGATAAGAATCAAGGAACCTCCAGATTTGGCCACTAGCGAAGGATGTAGATTTCAATCAAGGTGCCCTTATGTCATAGACAAATGTAGAATCGAGCCAGATCTAGAAGAGAAAAACTCAAAGCACTTTGTTGCGTGTTATGTTGAATTTAACTAAGCCTTTACTGAAGGAGCTCGTTTATCTTTGTATGTAACAACATGTGATACCCCATTTTTTGGATATACTCCGTAAATCAGCTTTGCCTTTTGGACTACAGAGTCTTTTAATGACACCATTATGAATTGACTTTCTTTTGATCTTTCTTCAAGTATTTTGGATAGTTTTTCAGAGTTTGGAGCATCAAGATGGGCATCGACTTCATCAAATAGATAGAATGGGGAAGGCTTTAGTTTTTGAAGTGCAAGCACAAAGACAATTGCCGCCAAAGTTTTTTCTCCTCCACTGATTGAAGTGGATTCCCTTTTAGGCTTGTTTGGAAATTGAATCAGATATGATATTCCAGAATTGAAAATATCATCTTCGTTTTGTAATTCAAGCCAAGCATTACCACCAGTCATTTTGTTAAATATCAAACGAATTTCTTTATCGACTTTATCAAATGCATCAAGGAAGGTTTGGCGTTTGTCTTTTTCTATATCCTCAATAAATTTAACAATTGAATTTCGTTCCTCTTCTAAGGAATTTTTACGTGTAGACATAGAACGGTATCCATAAGATACTTCAAGGTAGGTCTCAGGAGCTTTTGCATTAAGGGCATTTAGGGAGTTTAGTTCAGTTGTCAGCCCCTGAACTATAGGTTCAACATCAAATGTGTCCATGTTTTTATTAAAGCCAAATGCCGAAAGAATATGTTGTAATTTAGATTCGCTTTCAATTAAATCACGCAGATCACGATTTAGCGAATCAGATTGTCTTTCAAGAGAATTGATTTGATTGGACAACTTTCTTTCATTTTCAGTAAGAACTTTGAGTTTGTCATCAAATTCTTTTAGTTGTCCTATGGAAGAGCCAGATGTGGAAATTAATTCCTGTTCTCTTTCTCTTAATTTTTCCAAGGATTCACGTTTTATGTCCTTTTCTTTTTCAAGAGAATTGATTTTGTTTTGTAGTTCTTCACGTTGATCTATGAGAGACAATTCTTCTTCCTGAAGGCTTTTTGCGTGTGATTTTGCTCGATTGTCCTCCGTTTGCAGAGAGGTCAAGTTAGAAGATTTTTCTCTATATTCATTCATTATTGCAGTATATTGCATTTCTATTTCAGATTTCTTTACGTTTATTCTAGACAGTTCATTTGCAATACGTGCTTGTTCTCCACTTGCATAGTTTTCTTCAACTATTGCAATTCTTTCATGAAGAGACTCAATGTGAGATTCATGAGTGGAAATTTCAACCAACAGACTCTTATTTTTCTGTTCCAACTCAGAAATTCTCGATGATAACTGTTCTTTCATGTTTGTTGCAGATAGAATTCTGGATTTTAGATTAGAGTAATTCTCGTCAGTGGAGGCAAGACCTTTTTCAGACATGGATAATCTCTGAGCATAACTCTGTATAGAATCATCAATTTTTTTCAAAGAGTGTTTTTTCTTTAATACATACTTTTTCAGCAAACTTATTGATTGGAGTAATCCGTCAATATCAGTACTCATTGAGATGATTTTTGTCAATTTTGAAATTTTTGAGTTAATATCAATGATAACAGCGCCTCCTTTAGCCTCAAAATACTCACCGTCAACTGTAACTGCCTTGTATCCAAGCTTAGATAATTTATGAGCGGCATCTCTTGTTTCTGCAAGGACGACGTTTCCAAACAGAAACGTTTTCAGTGCGGCAAAATCATCACTACACTTAACATAGTCGGACAGAACACCAACCACCCCACGGTCATCAGGTAAGTTGAGTTTGAATTTGGGAATTGCGTCAAGAGGAATGATTTTTAGTTTGGGCAAGTTTTTTGAGCGTGCAACTTCTGCAATTCCAAGCAATGTTGCAAAGTCTTGAACAACTATGGCCTTAATCCAATCAGAGCTGACTGCAAGTATAGCACGCTCAAATTGTTTATCCCATGAAATCATTTCATATACTAGTCCAACAATTCCAAGTTTTTCAGCGTCTTCTTTGAGCTTTGCAACAGTATAGTCCTCATGCATTATTCCTTTAACAGTTTTAATTTTGGTTTCATATTGAGCTGCTGCCTTGCTAGACTTTTCTAAAATCAAATCAAGTTCTTCTAGATCATGAATGATTCTGGATTTTTTTAGATTTAATTTTTCAATTCTTGTTTTTAATTCTTTAATTGTTGCATTATGATTGTTAATCATAGATTCCAATCTAACCTTAAGTGCAGATAATTTTTCAATATCTAATTCGAGTTCAGATAATTTTGAGGCATTAAAAACAATTTTAGATTCGGATTCTTGTTTTTCATTTTCAACTTTGGATAATTTTAATTTGGCATCATTAAGTTGTGTTGATAAAGACTTGATTTTACTATCAATTTCAGATTTTTTTGAGGCAGCAATCGATTGTTCATTTAGAATTTTAGTTCTTTCTGAATCAATCAAATTTAAATCATCATTGACTTTTTTCTTTTTGGATTCTGTTTGATCAATAGATTGTTTGATTTCTTGTATTTTGGATTCGATTTCAGAGCGATTAGAATCAATAGAATCCAGTTCGGATTTTATTTCAGGAATTCTCGCGTCAATTATTTGGATTCTTTTTTTAGACGCAACAATTGAGCTGTTATCAATTTCATACTGCTCCATTGCAGCACTCAATTCAGAATCGATTGCAGCTTTGGCTTGACTGTAATCATTGGCTTGGGCCATCAAGGAGGATTTTTCTGATTCCAGTTGAGCAATTTCATCACGCAATATACTTCGTTCATCACCAAACTTCTTAATTTCAGAAGAAATTTCCGAAAGGGTGATCTCTTTGGCATCCTTCTGACCAGTAACGACTTTGAGTTTATTTGCAGCCGCAATTGCCTTGTAGCGGTTTAATTCACGTTCAAGAATATCATGCCTGAGTTTTTGATTTCTTTCTTCCTCCAATTCGTCGATTCTTTTCTTAATTTCACCCATCTTTGCAAGTGCAATCTCCAGTCTTCTATCAGCCTCATCAAGTTGTTTTACCGCCTCTGTCTTTTTTTCATCAAAATATGACAAACCAATCAAATCTTCAATTGTTTTTCTTTTTTCTTCAGATGTAAATTCAGAAATCCTGGTAACAGTTCCCTGCTGAACTGCATTGAGCTGTCCCAGACCAGCGTTGGCCATATCAAGCAGATCTAAGATATGACTACGATTGGTTTGTTTTTTGTTTAGATAGTATGTGTTTTCACCATTTTCATCCATTTCTCTGGTGATTTCAACAGTATCAGAATCAACAGGTATTTTTCTATCCGAATTATCAAAATGAACACTAGATCGGGCCATTCTAGGTCCACGGCGATTTCCTTCAATATCATGAATAAGAGAGCGAAGCTTGTCTACGCGCATTACCTTTGGTTTGTTTTCACCCATAGCAAAAATTATTGCATCTAGGATGTTGCTTTTACCTGAGCCGTTTGGTCCAGAGATCGAAACCAAGCCAGGCTCAAAATTTACAGTTGTGTTTTTAAATCCAAATGATTTGAACCCAAAGATCTCAACTTTTTTTACGTGAACCAATAGTAAACAATGCTCATTTGGTAGGATAATCGATGGTTAACAAGTTTAATTGACATAATTGCATAATTTTTCTTGTTGTGATATCAAATTTTTCGTAGTGGTAGGTAATAATGAAATAAATTCATGGAAAAATATTTTTTGAAATATGCCTACTTATTAGACATATTTTAAGAGGCAGTACATGGTCAGAATAGGCATAATACAAACCAGATCATACAAGACAAACCAAGAAGGAATAAACTCGGTTTCAAAACTATTACGAAGAATAGGTAAAAAAGGAGCCAACCTAGTTTGCCTGCCTGAACAATGGCTACAAGATAACCACATTTCAGATTATGATGAAGAATTTTCAGATTTTAAAGAGATTGCAAAAGAGTTTTCAATGACAGTTATTCCAGGCGCATTTTATGAGAGAATAGGGAAAAAACAGGTCATTTCAGCACCTGTGATAGGTCCAAATGGCACAATCATAGGAAGGCAGGAAAAGATCCACCCATTTGATTATGAGCACAGGATAATAAAGCCTGGAAAAGAAGCAAAAATATTCAATACTTCATGTAAATTTGGAGTTGTTATCTGTTATGATATGGTTTTCCCAAATGTAGCTAATATTCTTGCTAAAAAGGGAGCACAGGTATTGATGTCCCCAAGCAGAATAGTCAAAAGAGGAATAGCCCCATGGAGTATGTATGTTCAAGTCAGATCATTGGAAAACAGAATCCCCATCCTAGGAGCAAATGTAACAAGTTCCAAATATGGTGGAAATAGCATCATAGTAGATCTTTTAGATAATGACAATGTGGTCATACCAAAAATAACAAGATTGAGAGGCGAGAGTGCCATTGTAAAAGAATTTGATTTGTCAAGATATACCAAAATCAGAAAGGCAAGGTTTTCAGATTCAAAAAAAGTCAGATAAGGTTATTCGCCAGCAACAAATTTTTCACATGCTTGTTTTGCAGCAACATCAGAAGTCTGTTCAATGGGATGTTTCATTAAATATGCACTCGCAGGTTTAATCGGGCCCCCTATACCTCGATCCAAGGCGATTTTTGCCAATCGAACTGCATCAATTACAATTCCGGCAGAATTTGCTTTATCGTCTACCTCTAATCGAACCTCCATATTATAAGGAATATTTGCCCATTGCCTTCCTTCAATCCTCATAAACATAAGTTTGGTATTACCTAAAAATGGAATAAAGTCAGAAGGTCCGACATAGATTTGATCATCAGCTAATCTTTCATCAAGCTGACTTTGAACACTTTCAGTTTTGGATATTTTTTTGGAAACCAAACGATCCTGCTCTTTCATGTTAAGAAAATCGGTGTTTCCCCCTACATTGATCTGGTATGTTTTTTCAATTTTAGTTCCACGATCATTGCATAGCTTAGCTAAAGTCCTATGGACGATAGTAGCACCAACTTGTCCTTTAATGTCATCACCAATACATGGGATGTGTTTTTCCTCAAATTTTTTAGCCCATTCTGGATTTGAGGCGATAAAAGATGGAATGCAATTTACAAACGCAGTGTGAGTATCAAGGCAGATTTGAGCCCAAAACTCTGTTGCTTTATCAGAACCAACAGGCAAATAAGATACAATAATTTCTGCACCTGTTTCTTTAATCACTTTTTTTACTTCTTCAGCGATTTGTTCATTTGTTTTTGTGCTTTTAAGAGGTTTTACTCTGTTTTCAACCCAAATCCCAACGCCATCTAAAATTGGACTTTCATATACTTTGGCGTCAGTACCAGGCATTGTTTCTTTTGGAATCCAATTAACCATGTTTGGATACTCGTAGATTGCTTCATTGATTGTTTTACCTACTTTATTTTCGCCAACATCAAATCCACAAACAAAATCAATGTCATGAATCCCATATCCGGCCAACTTATCATGAATTATTCCTATAACTTGTTGAGAAGGATTTTGTCGATAATACTCTATTCCTTGAATCAGTCCAGAAAAACAATTTCCTATCCCTACCAAACCTACTTTGATCCTATTGCCCATTCGAATTTTGGTGTTATTTGGTGGGTTTAAAGTTTTCTTCAACAAAAAAACAGTGTCACATCAAGGCAGGATTTTATAATCGATTTAAGAAAATTGTATCGTGATAGATTCAGGAAGACCAGTAAAAGACATACGGATTGAAAAAGACACGCCAATAGAAAAAATCTTTGAGGAATTGTCTCAATCAGGGGGATTTGAATCAGTCAATCTTTCAGACGGATTAGATATTTTATCATCCATGATTTCAGATGAGAAATGTTTACGGTTTGTGTCATTTGTTGGAGCAGTAATATCAACAGGATTAAGAGGAATCATCAAAGACATGATCAAAAACAAGTGGTTTGATGTGGCAATTACTACCTGCGGAGCACTTGATCATGACATTGCCAGACACTTTTCAGATTACAAAGAAGGTTCATTTACAATGGATGACAAAGAATTATCGGATCAAAACATTCACAGGCTTGGAAATGTTTTGGTTCCCATGGAAAGTTATGGCCCACTAATTGAAGAAAAGATGCAGATGTTCTTAGAAGCAGAATATCAAAAAGGAATCAAGGAAATGTCTACGGCAAGTATTTGTAAAATGATAGGAAAGAATCTTGGAGAAGATTCATTTCTGTATTGGGCATTCAAAAACGATGTCGATGTTGTGGTTCCCGGAATAATGGATGGGGCAGTAGGAAGCCAGATTTGGTTATTCACACAGAAACATAGCGATTTCAAATTAAATTTGACAGAAGATGCCAATTTACTTTCAGGATTAATCTTCAAAGCAGAAAAATCAGGAGCATTAATGATTGGCGGAGGCATTTCAAAACACCATACTTTGTGGTGGAATCAATACAGAGAAGGATTAGACTATGCGTTTTATATTACAACTGCACAAGAATTTGATGGCAGTCTTAGCGGTGCACTTGTAAGAGAAGCAATTTCTTGGGGAAAAGTCACCCAAAAGGCAAGACAGGCAACACTTCATGCAGAAGTGACAACAATTTTACCTTTCATTTATGCTGCACTGCTTTCAAAATTGAAATGATAGTTTCCAAATAGATAAAACTATTATTCAATAGACATACAAACAAAACATTGTATTCTAAAATGAAGATTAGAGAGCTAAAAGAACTACATTTGGAGGGAGGATACCTTATTGACGGGTTTCCGGCAATTGGATTTAGCAGTGCAATTGCGACAGAGTCCATGATTCAAACATCTCAATTCAATTTAGTGGGAGTAATTACATCAGAAAGTTTTCCAGCCATGAGCATCATTAAAGAAGGAAAACCAAATTTTCCAACAAGAATTTTTGCAAATGAAGATTCAAAAATATCAATTTTTTTATCATATCTTACTCTTCATGAATCGCTGCATAGGACTGCAGCAAAATTGATGCTAAATTGGGCAAAGAAACACGAAATAAAATTAATTGTGAGTAGTGTTGCAGTCAAAACAGACGAAGAGTCAGAACAACTAGTTGCCGTTGGAAGCACGGATTTGGCTAGAAAGAGAATCAAAGATGCAGGATTCAAGGTTTTAGAAAACGGATTAGTTCCAGGGATTCCAGGAATTTTGCTCAATGAAGGCAGTTTAAGCAATCAAGATGTGATTGTCATTCTTTTTCATTCAGATGGCATGGGGCCAGATTTTAGATCAAGTGCGAGACTATGTGAGGCAATGTCACAGATAATACCAGGAACGGCATGTGATTTGAAATTATTACAAAAAGAAGCCGAAAAAGCCGAAACCATGATCAAAGAAACAGAAGAAGAGGCAAAAAACCTCAAAGACATAATGTACAGATAGCAAATTAACATAGTTCACACTACAGACTAGTCAAACAAGAAAAAATGAACCATATCATAGATTTTGCAATAATGGTAATAGTAATTTCAGCTTCAGGAGTAATGGCTCCAGGACCGTTATTTGCAGCTAATCTGGCTCACGGAATAAAAGGAGGGGCTTCTTCAGGAATAAAAATTGCGTTAGGGCATACAATTGTGGAATTACCCCTCATAATTCTACTTGGAATAGGGGTATTGTCACTGGATATTTTTCCAGAGTTTAAAACCATAATTTCAATTCTGGGAGCAATAACTCTTTTTGTATTTGCGGGAATTCAAATCAAAACTGCATTACAAAATAAAGAATCAAAAAACACATACCAAAAACACGGCGCAATAATTTCCGGAATCACGCTTAGTGCGTTGAATCCATTTTTTATCATTTGGTGGCTAAGTGTGGGATTCAAACTCATTTCCGATGCAATGATGATTTGGGCATTTACAGGAATAATTATGGTGTTTTTACTTCATATTTGGATGGATTTTGCATGGTTAGGATCAATTGCATTTTTTGCAAAAAAAAGTGCAAAAATAATTTCAAACAATAATTACAAAATCATAATGATAGTGCTAAGCATCAGCCTAGTTTATTTCGGGATAACATTTATGAAAGAGGTTTTTTAGCCACAATCTAAAATCTCGATTGTTGGAA
>PFFZ01000029.1 GCA_002781805.1 Nitrosopumilales archaeon CG15_BIG_FIL_POST_REV_8_21_14_020_37_12 | reverse complement strand
GTGCGGTGACTGTGGAAATGAATGTCAAATACCATTCAAACCAAAAGACGACAGACCTGTTTATTGCAGAGAATGTTTCCAAAACCATAGACAAAATTAGAAGATTTTTTAAAAAATTCTAGTTTATTCTAATATTTTCATTAATTTAGATTATGAGTTTTACGTGTAAAATTTTAATTCGATGAATGTGATTAAACGTCATGAGCTACAAAGAGCAAATTCCAATAATAGTGTACGATAATCAGTGCTATCTCTGTGTCAAGTTTGCCAAAATGATCAACTTTATGTCAAGAGGAAGAATAACAATGGTGGGCCATTATACAAATTTAGGAAAAACAATCAGAGATAAAATTTTGGATGACTCTGCACTTGAAATGTTTTGGTTTATTGATGAAAAAAACGCCTTTGGTGGAAGAGCGGCCCTTTTACCACTGGTAAAAGAAATTATGCGGTTTAAGAGAAAAGAAACAGGGACGGTAAATTTTGATGATGAGTGCAGTCAAGACTGTAAAACAATAAAAGCAGTGTTTGTCAGATCTGCAAGTTTGATATCTAAAAGCAGGAAGATAGAGTTTGGTAAATCTAAATAACACAGCAGAATAGTCGTTTTCATATGAAAATCAAGATAGAGACGTCAAGTCCCGATAAAAAAAAGACATCCATGCTTTGTGGATTTGTAGTGGAGGGATCAGATAAAATTTTAGGGCTTGACAGAATTGATTCAGAAATTGCCCCATTTGTTAAGCAGTCCATCATAGATATGGGGGGAAAGTTTGGCAAGATATCAGTCATTCCTGTAAAATCGCCTGCTCAAAGAATTCTATTGGCAGGCATTGGCAAGAAAGAGCAGTTTACAAAGGATACTTTTAGGTACGTCTCAGGAAAGATTGCTCAAAAAGCAAGAGAGTTGAAGTTAAGAGAATTTTCCATCATATGCCCGCCAAGTTCAGAGTCAACATCTACAGTTTCACAGATTGTAGAAGGTTGTAAGTTATCACTATACAAATTTGAAAAATACAGATCAGAAAAAGACAACTCTATGCCGGATCTTTTCATAATCTCACCAAAATCAGACAAAATTATCAATACAATAAAAACTGCAGAGACAGTCTCAGATGGCGCAATATTTACAAAAAGTATTGCAAATTTGCCTCCAAACGAATGTACGCCATCAACATTAGCCAATTTTGCAAGAGACATGGCAAAAAAGAACAAAATGAAATGCACCGTAATTTCCAAAGATGAGTTAAAGAAAAGGGGTTTTGGCGGGATTACTGCAGTGGGTCAAGGAAGTAAAAATGATCCAAAGTTGATAATTCTAGAGCACAATAGAGGAAAGACATCAGAAAAGCCAATTGTGTTGGTTGGAAAAGCAGTAACATTTGACACTGGCGGGATATCTCTAAAGCCCGGAGAAAAAATGGACGAGATGAAATTTGACAAGTGTGGAGGCTGTACAGTCTTGGGAATAATGAAGGCAGTGTCAGAATTGAAACTTCCAATAAACGTTGTAGGAATTGTCCCGTCAGTTGAAAACATGCCAGGAGGAGAATCATACAGACCAGGAGACATCATAAAACTGTATAGCGGAAAAACTGCAGAAATACTAAACACAGATGCAGAGGGTCGATTAATCTTAGCTGACGCATTATCATTTGGAGAAAAACACTATGCTCCAAAAGCAATCATAGACTTTGCAACATTAACGGGTGCATGTATTGTCGCATTAGGGACTAACGTAGCGGGAATGGTTTCAAACAATGACAAACTAAAGCAGCAGATGTTAGAGTCGTCAAGAAACACCACCGAGGAAATTTGGGAGTTACCCCTAAATGACGATTACATGGACATGATAAAGTCAGACGTGGCAGACATGAAAAACGTAGGGATCGGAAGAGCGGCAGGGACAATAACTGCTGCAGCATTTCTAAGAAATGCAATAAAAGATACGCCATGGGTTCACATGGATATTGCAGGCGTGGCATGGACTCAAGTTGCAACAAAAGACAAACCATACAATCCAAAAGGAGCTACGGGGTTTGGAGTAAGACTGATTCTTGATTATTTACAAAATATTTGAGCATATGTGAGATCAATTATCAGTATTGAAAATTAATTTCTATATTATTATACAAAATATGGATTGTCATCACATGGGTAAGAAAATCTGTAATGATACACGTCATGCAGGATATGATTTCACACGTTACAGGCACATAGACGAACGGCGTGTTCATCCAGATAGTCATGTTCATAAGATTGGTGAGAAATGTTGACAGTAGAAAATGCCGTAATGAGATTAAGCGATTTGATTATGGAAAGAGAGCAACTAAAAGAACTGATTGAAAAAGAGATGAAGTACAACATATCAGATACGGCAAAAAACAGCGTTATTGCTACTGCAGATTTTCTTAAAGACGAGATTGATACTCTGAAAGACATTCTAAAAGAGCTAGACTAGTATCCTCTGCTGTTTCTATCAGGTTTGTCGATATTTGGATTTCTAAAACCATGTTTTTCCATCATATGATTTAAGAAGCGAATGTCATCTGAGAATTTTTCTCCACATACACTACAGTTTGGCATTAGAATCAAATTTCATGATTTGCGTCTATATTAAAAGATTGAAGAGTAATGGAAAATGCCAGCACTGTTGCTTCCCAAGAGCTCTCGCATCTTAGTAGCACAACAGCGACGTCAGGTTTGACTTCCAAGTTCGGAAAGGGATTGGGTCGCACCCTAACGCTATGGCCGGCTTGAAAATCAATGTCAGATTCTCATCTATTAACGTAACGCCGTAACTGAGATTAGTTCAAAAGAGGTATAAGGCAAATGCTTATGGAAATACGATATGACGCATAGGGTAGCAGTACTTGACAAGGAACTTTGTCAGCCTAGAAAATGTGGATTGGAGTGCATAAAATACTGCCCAGTAAACAAATCAGGGGCAGATTGCATAGTCCTCAACGAAGAGACAAAAAAAGCCCAGATTGACGAGAACATTTGCAATGGATGTGGTATATGTGTCAAAGTATGTCCGTTTGAGGCAATCACCATTGTCAATTTAGCTTCAGAGCTTGCTACAGATAAAATTCATCAATACGGTCCAAATTCATTTAGGCTTTACAAACTGCCCACTCCAAAAAAAGGCGAGGTAGTAGGACTACTTGGAAGAAATGGAATGGGAAAAAGTACGGTGGTGAACATTCTTTCAGGAAACCTCAAACCAAATCTTGGCAGGTATGAAGATCCTCCAGAATGGGATGAAATTCTAAAGTATTACAGCGGAACAGAGTTGAAATCACATTTTGAAAAAATAAAACAAAACAAAATTCGCGCATCTATCAAGCCCCAACAGGTACATCACATCGCCCAGGCATTTAATGGGACAGGCAAGGAGCTCATTGAAAAATACGATGAACGGGGAGTGTCAGGTCAGATAATCAAGGAGTTAGGACTAGAAAACTCACTTGAGCAAAATCTAAAAGAGCTGAGCGGTGGAGAACTGCAAAGAATTGCAGTTGCAGCTGCAGCATCAAAAGACACAGAGTTTTACTTTTTTGACGAGCCGTCGTCATACAATGACGTTTTCCAAAGAAGGGGTGTTGCAAGAGTCATTCAGAGTCTTGCAGAGATTGGAAAAAGCGTCATGGTTGTAGAGCACGACCTTACGTTATTAGATTTCCTAAGTGATTATATCGAAGTCCTGTATGGAGAGCCAGCAGCATATGGAGTGGTATCTAGTGTCTTATCCACCAAGGTTGGAATCAATGTGTTTCTTGACGGTTATCTTCCAAACGAGAACGTGAGGTTCAGAGACAAAAAATTCTCATTTGATGTTTCATCGTCATCAACTGATGAATTCCAGGAAGGAAGCGAGATTGTATCGTATCCAAAACTAGAAAAAAAATATCCAACGTTTTCAGTAACCATTGATCCAGGCGTGGTAAGAAAAGGCGAGATTCTCGGAATAATGGGAGCAAACGCTCTTGGCAAAACTACAATGATGAAAATGATTGCAGGCGTAGAAAAACCTGACTCGGGTTTCATAGACAAGAAAATAAAAATTGCATACAAACCGCAATACCTTCAAAACGATATAGATGTTGAAGTTATTGCATTACTAGAAAAAGCAAACGATGGGGCAATTGAAGGAAGTCAGGAAGAAGAGCAGATCCTGGATCCATTAAAAATTAAAAAACTGTATAACAAATCAGTCAAGAATTTGTCAGGTGGAGAACTTCAAAAGGTTGCCGTAGCATCATGCCTATTGCAAAAAGTAGACCTTTATGCGCTAGACGAGCCATCAGCTTTCTTGGATGTCGAAGACAGAATTGCAGTCGCAAAGTTTTTACAAAAGTTTGTTCGCTCATTTGGAAAATCAGCAATAGTAATTGATCATGACTTGCAGTTGATGGATCTCATTTCAGATTCAATGGTAATTTTCGAAGGTGAGTCAGGAAAGACAGGCCATGCAACATCGCCAATGAACAAATCAAATGCCATGAACAGGTTCCTAAAGTCCCTTGACATGTCATTTAGGAGAGATGAGAAGAGCTTGAGACCCCGTGTCAATAAATTAGAAAGCAGGCTTGATAAAGAACAAAAAAGCTCTGGAAATTTCTATTACAAGAATTGACTCGGATGTTAAAGCAAGCATTAGAGAGTATCCTTACAGAAGAGGAGAGCAGCGAGCTAATTTCTGCATTTGACCAGATAGGAGACATCATCATCGTAAGAATCCCAGATTCATTGTTATCAAAGAAGAAAATAATTGGAGAAACGCTGCTAAAAGAAGTAAAAATAGCAAAAAGCGTATTTTATCAAGCCTCAGCAGTTGAAGGGGATTTCCGTACAAGGCATTTGGAGATTTTAGCAGGGGAAGACAAAACAGAGACAGAATACAAGGAATTTGGATGCAAGTTTACAGTAGATGTTGAAAACGCATTCTTTTCACCAAGATTGTCTACAGAGAGGGAAAGAATAGCAAATCAGGTAAATGATGGAGAAACAGTAGTTAACATGTTTGCAGGAGTGGGAATGTTTTCAATCATGGCTGCAAAAAAGAAGAAATGTACTGTATACAGCATAGACATCAACCCTGTGGCATCAATGTTATGTGAAAAAAACATAGCGTCAAACAAGCTTTTAGGCAAAGTAATTTCAATAAACGGCGATGCATCTAAAATAATCAAAGAACAGCTAGAAAACAAGTCAGACAGGACTCTGATGCTGCTTCCTGAGAGATCAGACGAGTTTCTACAGTCGGCAATAGATGCTACAAAAAGTGGAGGTATTATTCACTATTATTCTCACATTCATGCAGATAGAAAATCCGAGGCGGGAAAACTGTCTGAGGAGCATTATTTGCATGTAACCCCAGTAAAATCGGAGATACTGGGTTCAAAAATCGTAAGACCAGTGGGTCCCAGATACTATCAAACAGTAGTGGATGTAAGGATTACAAAATAATCTAATCATCAGAAGAGATTGAGGCAGTGGAAGGTTTTGTCGTTGCCATTACATAGCCAATCCATGCAATAACTCCAAGGATTCCACCTGCGATCATCAAAACAGACAGTTGCAAAACAATAGGACTCCATTCAGATAACATCAGCAGATATGCATAAAGAAAGAATCCGCCAATACAAAGAACAAATATTGCAATTCCCATCCCTTTACGCTTGTCCATGGCGGACAAATTTTTCGTGAGTTATTTATTGGTTTGAACTAATTTATCTCAATGGCCATAAGATACGCATCCTCACCATCGCGATAATACGCGTTAAGTTGCTGTCTAATCATAAAGCCAAGTTTTTCATACAGTCTTACTGCATCAGTGTTTGAACATCGAACCTCAAGATAGAATTCATCGCATTTTTTGATTTTAACTCCATTAATTGACTCTTCAACAAGTGCTTTTCCGATTCCTCGTTTTCGATATTCGTCCAAAACGGCAATTGAGACAACATGACCTTTTTTTACAAAACCCAATTTTTTGAAATTTGAGAACCCATATTCTGTTTTACACATGATATATCCAACATGTTTGCCACCAATTTCTGCAACAATGAATGCCTCTGGAATTTCTGCAAGGAGGCTCTCATAGAAATAGTCAGAATAATGCTCTGGAAGCGTTTTCAGATTTATTTCCATAACAGGGATTAGATCGCTTGGCTCGGCCCGTCTAAGAATACAATCTCCCAGCTGTCTGAGAATAACTTGCATGAGTAATGTAGGCTCAACTCAATATTTAATTTTTAGAACTATATACTATGAATAATAAACATAGTTCATGGTACTGTTATGGATTGGAATTGCAATAGGAATTTTGCTGGTAATAGTCTTGATTGCAAAAGCATCAAAGACCTCATCCACAGCAATAGTCGGAATGAAGATACGTTGTAAAAAATGCGGTTTTGAGACTAATGGTCTTGACTGTCCGAGATGTAAACAAAAACCTCAATCGTTTGGAGTTTAGTTTTTAGAATCCAGAAATGGAGTGTCTGGAAAACACAGATCTCGCCATTTCATAAGGTTGTAAAAAATTTCCAGATAGTTTTCAGATCTTGTTGTAACGTGAACATGAGCATCAAAGTCCTCACAATGGCCTTCAAAGATCATTACGCTTTGCCTCTTGAACTGAGGTATCGTAAGTCCAACTTTCTTAACATTGTCAAACACATAATCATTAATTTGGATTGATTTGCCACTAATCAAGACATGTTTTTTTGCCACATTTGTATTAATGTCTGCGTTAACTTTGTCTTTTCTGAAGTCACTCCATTTGGGAGTATCTGGTGGCCAGTGATGAAAATAAACCTTCTCAGCAAGGAATTCAATTCTGTTGTCAGGCAACAATTATTCTAATGATCATTTCAACTTAAGAGTATTGAGAAGATACATTCAAGTCATTATTTTCTGATTTCAGTATCTGATAATACCCATTCCAGAGCTTTGAAATAGCCTTGTTTGAAATCTTTTTCATCAATTGCCATATCAGGATTGCTTCGCAGTTCTGAAAGTAGCTGATTTGCCTTTTTTGTTATTGTTGCTTCATCTAACATGATTAGATGTAATAATTCCATGTTTTAATGGATTTCGCGCATTAAAATATATCAGATAAATCACAAAACCATTTAATGCAAAACATAGGTCTAAAAATAAATGAGTGATCCCTATCAAGAAGATGTTATTTCTTTAGTCAATTCCTTGTTTGATGTTACTCTGTTCAACAAAGGCATGTACTCTCTGGAATTTCGAATAGAGGATCATGATTTTAAAGAAAAATTCGAGAATCTTGCACGAGAGTTAGAGTCAAAAAACTATGTTTGCAAGATGGAATTGATGAACAATGAAAAATACATCATAATTCAAAAGCTTGCTGCAAAAAAACAAAGAAAATGGCTCAATACAGCATGGACTCCAAGAATTCTCTTTGCAGTTGTCGTCACATTTGTAATGATTGATGGGTACTATAGAACTGCGGGGACAAATTCCATAGTAAATATCGGAGATCCTTTAGAGATGGCCGGAGTCTATACTTTATCGTTGTTAGGAATTTTAGGCATTCATGAGATGGGTCACATCATTGCAGCAAAGATTCACAAACTAAAGACAACATGGCCATACTTTATTCCAGGACTTCCAGTCATCGGAATTCCAACATTTGGGGCATTTATTCAGTCAAAAGGATTAACAATAAACAGGGAAATTCTGTTTGACGTAGCAATTGCAGGTCCCATTGCAGGACTGATTGTTGCAGTGATTGTTTCAATTTATGGAGCATACACTGCCCCAATTCTTGGAGAAGAAATTGCACAAGGATTGTTTGCAGAATCAAAGCTGATAGAATGGAACCAAGGAGAACCTCTTCTCATGACTGCCAGTCTTGCATTGTTTGGGAAAGGAGGACAAGGTCACGATGTAATTATGACTCCAGTTTTATTTGCAGCATGGATCGGTTTCTTGATTACATTTTTGAATTTACTACCTGCATGGCAATTAGATGGGGGTCACATGGCAAGAACATTACTTGGACCGAAGTTACACAGATATGCTACGTTTGGGAGTATGGCCATACTGGTTCTATTAGGCTACTGGTTAATGGCAATGCTAATTCTTGTGATGAGTTCAAGAAACCCAAGTGCAAATCCATTAGATGACATATCACCACTGTCAAAAAACCGTAAGTTAGCATATGTTGGTGTGATTGTGCTTGCTATTTTGTGTGCGCCACTGCCATCCAGTCTTTTACCGTAGTAGTAGTCGCGCACCGTCTGACACTACTGCAACTTTTTGTCTCGTACCTTGCGTTTTCAAGATATAGTCCATCGCATATTTTATGCCGGGAAGAGAGATCATGCTTAATTTCTTTGCATAAAATTCTGGCAAGATTGAAACCAATCCAATTTGAAAATTCTTTTGGATCTCAGACAAGAACAGTAGATCCTCCATGCCGTTGACATATTTTGCGGGATTTCTAAGCTGCTCCACACTTAATCGATCTTCGATGAACTGCTGTATTGCATCAGAGCCTAATCCGCCTTTGCATTCAGCAACTAGTATTGCAAGTCCATCTTTTTTAATTGCACCAGCACAATTCCATAGCGATGAGAGAGACTTTCCAAGAGTGTCATTGCTTGCATCTTTACCTGTGCTGATTATCATTGATTTTTGCTCACCAATGTCTTTTATTCCAAACGATTCCAGAGTCTTTGTAGCAGATACTGTTTTTGAGGGATGTCCAAGTACAAAGTCCACAATACCGCTCGAATTTGCAATAATCTCTATGCCTTGAATCTCAAAATTGTCTGCAAATTTTTTTGCTTCCTCAAAACTTTCTGTTGGTTGACCAGGTGCAGGAAGATTGTCTTTTCTTTTTGCATATGCAGAGAGCATAGAATCATGGCCAAATTTTTTGATCAATCTGGTTGCAATAGTCTCATAACCAAAAAGTCCATCAAACTCTACCTCACCCATAAATACAAGATTAGAGTTGGAGATATCCGCATTGTCAAATTCGTTTATGGAGCTTCCCTCTGGCAATCCAGACTTTACCAAATTCAGGATTTTTTTTTCAGCCAATATCTTTGGAAATGGGGCAGATTTTTGCTCACACATAGTAAATAGCGATGAAATGATTTTTTGAACCGGCTTGGAATTATGCAAGACCACCAACTCCATTGGTTTTTTCAAATCAATGGAGGCAATTTTTTCATTGATCGCCTCGTCTTCGAGAGTTTTGGCATCAGAATCGATTTTCTGCTCTAGATTCTCTGCTTTAATGTCTAAAACTACATCAGTAATACCATAGTTTAACCAGATTTCAGGCATAATTGATAGTCAATACAAACCAAAATAAATCCAGTGTAGTTAATTTTAGTATGGAATTTGTAAAAGAGTTTGCAAAATTTTTACATCAAAATGGAATAATAAAATTCGGAGATTTTACTCTTGCAAGCGGTAAAAAGAGCTCGTATTATGTCGACTTGAGGCTAGTCCCTAGCTATCCTCATGAATTTAGAATGATGATCAAGCATCTTCAAAACGACGTTGCCACGAACATAGGGCTGGATAGTTTTGATTCAATTGTATCCGTGCCAACAGGAGGACTGGTGATAGCATCAGCATTGGCCATTGAAACGGTCAAACCACTAATCTATGTCAGAAGCAAGCCAAAAGAGTACGGCACATCAAAGTCAGTCGAAGGAAAAATTCAAGATGGGATGAAGGTTTTGATGATAGATGATGTGGCGACGACGGGAGGATCAGTTGTTAACGCCATAAAATCGCTCAGAGAGGCAAACATCAAGGTAACAGACGCATATGTAATTGTGAATAGGATGGAAGGGGCAGATGAAGCACTAAAGGAACAAGGAGTGAAAATGCATTCAATTCTAAACGTAATGCAAATTACCCAGGTACTGTATGAACAAAATCTTGTTGACGACTCGGTACTACAAAAAGTAAAAGACCAAATTGGAAATTAGAGGCAGCTCAGTCAAATGCCTTCACATCATCTTTCAGATATAACTCTGATTCTTCATTGCAGCCAGTAAAATTAGTCCTTGCTCATTTTAAAACTAATGGAAGAGAGTGGGCCCAAAGGGCTTCGATCCCTTGGCTCACCGGTTATGAGCCGGTTACTCTACCAAGCTGAGTTATGGGCCCTAAGCAGATGAAATTTTACTTAGGTATAAAATGTTATGAGCCTAACAATATGCTTCGTAACAACTGTCAAGTAACAGGTTTTGTGCAGAGATTGACTTGTCTGCAATTTCAATCAAATTATCTTTGTCAGTAGATGCATTCTCAAGAATATGTCTCCAAGCTGCAGCGTGTCTAATGTCAGCTTCAGTGTGTAGTTTAAAGTACTCAGTGGCATCTTGGCTTGACATGCCATAAAATTCTGCCAGTCCCTCCAGCTTTGTTTGGCTAATTTTTGGTATTTCTTTTTCAAATGCATACATTGCGCACGAGCCACCCTCATAGGTGTTCATCAGTTGTGCCAGATCAGAAACTGCATGTTGTGTTTTTGGAAGACCTTCGTACTGCATTAATTCTTCTTCAGATATTCCTAGTGCTCCAGCGAATCGAATCCATGGCTGTATATGTTCAGATTCCTCTTTCTGGTTTGCAACAAGTTCACTTATTTCAGATTGTGGAGCTTTTTCAATAATAGGAGTCATAAAGCCTGGAACAGATTTGACTAGTTGAAAATATTCTTTTGAATATCCAGCTAAAGAGTCAAGAGTTAATTTTCCATCAGACCACATTTCATAAAATGGGTGTTTGAGTAAGCTTCTTTCTTCAATCATTTGATCAATGCGTTTTATTAGATTCATGACACAACTCCTTATCTGCCAATAAAAAAATCTTTGTGGTTTACAAAAGATTTTATGGACAAAATACCAAATTTTCTTGGGTTCCA
>PFFZ01000100.1:534-10951 GCA_002781805.1 Nitrosopumilales archaeon CG15_BIG_FIL_POST_REV_8_21_14_020_37_12 | reverse complement strand
TGTCGAGAAGATAGACGACATTGTTCACAGGACTCCAGTATCGGAGCGAAGCAAGAACCCAATTGAGATAATCCCAATGGAGGAATACTATCTCAAACAAAAAGATGCCATTGACAAGATGAGAAGGCTTGGACAGGAGATCAAATTCCACCCTCCCATGCACAAGCAGATTTTGATGAACTGGTTGGAGTCAATCAGCATAGACTGGCCAATCTCCAGAAGAAGGTTCTATGGAACCGAAATCCCGATTTGGTACTGCAAGGCATGCTCAGAGCCGCACGTTCCAGAGCCTGGAAAATATTACAGACCGTGGGCAGAAAAGTCACCGATACCAAAATGTTCCAAGTGTGGCAATGCAGAGTTTGCAGGAGAGGAAAGGACTTTTGATACTTGGATGGACTCTAGCGTATCACCGTTATTTGTCTCAAAATTCAACAAGGACAAGGAATTTTTTGAAAAGGTATACCCTACAACCATACGGCCCCAGGCAAAAGATATTGTCAGGACGTGGTTGTATTATACGCTTCTTAGATGCGAGCAGCTGACCGGAAAAAAACCATGGTCTGAAGCTTGGATCATGGGGTATGGTCTTGATGAAAAGGGAATGAAGATGAGCAAGAGCAAGGGAAACGCAATCGATCCACTGCCAGTAATTGAGAGGCTTGGAGCTGATACTTTTAGATTTTGGAGTGCAAGTGAGATTAACCACGGCTATGACTTTAGATGCAATGAGCAAAAGATAGAATCGACAAAAAAGTTTTTGAGCAAGCTATGGAACGTCTCAAGGTTCCTGTCAAGTTTTCCCGTAATTGAATCAGGAAACCCAAATCCGACTGACAAGTGGATACTTTCAGAACTTGACAACCTAGTAAAAGAATGCAAGAAAGGGTATGACGAGTATAATTTCTTTGTTCCAGCAATTGCAATCAGAGAGTTTACTTGGAACATTTTTGCGGCACACTATATCGAGATGGTAAAAGGCAGGGCATATGGAATTGGCTTTACAGACGAAGAAAGGGACGGGGCAATATTCACACTACATAAAACACTTTCAACAATTTTGAAACTGCTTGCCCCAATAACCCCATTTATCACTGAATATCTTTGGAAGGAACTCTATTCCAAGGAAAGCATTCACAGACAGCGCCAGGTAGAACCGGAATCACCAAAAGATCTTAGCAGCATCACCAAGGAGATTACCGACTTTAATTCGCTAGTATGGAATGAAAAGAAAAACAAGAATCTCTCGTTGAAGGACTCTATCTCTGTAAAGATTCCAGAAAATCTAGAGCCATACAAAGGCGATCTAAAGTCCATGCACAATTTGGCAGATAACTAAAGCCTAGACGCTCATAATGCCATTTGTAATAAGATATTGAATTCCAGATACAAAATCAGAATCTGCAATTAGTCCTTCAGACCACCAACCTGCGTTATTCTTAATCCAGCTTGGAATCTCATTGCCTGTTGATTGACCTGACTGTGTAGGCGGGATTGTCATTATTCCTTCATTTATCAGATATTGGATTCCAGATACAAAAGAAGAGTCGTCAATTGAGCCATCTGACCACCAACCTGCGTTATTCTTAATCCAGCTTGGGATTACAATTTCAGAACCAGATGTGAATGGGTTTAACGCATCAGTGCCAATGATTTCAATTATAGAGTCTCCGCCAAAAAATGGAATTGCCAGAGTCCTAGAATCAGATGTTGATGCGATTTCAATATAGTCAGTTTCAAAGCCGTCAACTAGAATAAAGAAGATATCATCAGTACCATCAAACTTTGCATCCAATACACCTCGAGGTATTGTGATCTCCATCATGCCATCATCTACAGTGTTCATTGTTATGATCAGCTCAAGAAAATCAGGATCCAGAAAAATAGACTCTATGTTGCCATTCTCAATGTCATAGGTAACGTCATACAAATCCATTGTAACAGAACCAGTCTCGGCAAACGAGTTTGGCATCAGTAGAAAGGTTGCAAATGTTAAGAGAGTCAGGCTAAAAATTGCACACTGTCTGGAATTCATGGGTTGTCATCCGTTGTAATTCCATCTTCAAGGGTAATTGAGAAGTGATTTCCGTCAGAATCTTCTCCGGATGTATCATCAATATCATCAGATGTATCATCTGGAATTATTTTGCTGAGTGTTGCGTTGCCATCCAGAAACCACAAATGAGACAGTTTGCTCTGAGGTCCCAATATTGAGACGGTAGATTCTTCAATTTGACTGATAGGGATCTCAGAATCTAGAAAGATCTTGAGCGTGGAATGCACCTCTTCTGCCAGGTTATCCTCTAAAAATGCAATTATCACAAGAGAGTCCTTTGCACCAGAGTCGCCAGACGAGACGGTTCTTGCCTTGCCAAATCCGCACACGTATGGAATGTCATCAACAGAAATCAAGCAGGATTCCAACTCCAACTTTAGGTTGGATTTGCTGCTGTCAAAGGTTGTAAATGTCATCTGCCCAGTCATGTATGAAGTCGATGACTTGTTACTGACTGCATACGCAGAAACAGAATCAAAAATGAGTTCATACTTGTCAATTGTCTCAAGTGAGCCAATTTTCTCACCCATGTACTCGCCATCACTTATTTGCTCTAGAATTTTCTGGGTTCTAGAATCTAATTCATCGAGTTTTTCTTCCAGACGTTCTTGTATCTTTTCAGATCTTTCTGAAAGTTCTTCTATCTTTTCTGATTTAATTGATAATTCAAAACTTTTTGAGGACAGATCGTCAATTTTTTCATGGTATTTTTCTTTAATTGCTTTTAGTTTTTCTTCATATTGCTGAGTTCGCTCGCGAAGTTTTTCTTCCATCTTTTCTCGGTCAGACTCTAGCTCCTCACGTTTTTCCTCTAGTTCCTGTCTTTTCTCTTCAATTCGCTTTTGGTATTCTACTTTTTTCTCTTCAAGTTCTTTTCTCTTTTCTTCGGCCTTCTTTGCATCTCTTTCTTGTTTTTCATTTTTATCAAAATTGTCTTTGTTTGTGTCATTTTGGGCAAACGCCGACTCGGCGGTGAAAAATCCTGCCGAACTCAACAGTAAAACAGATAAAACTAGAAAGATTCCTGACTTTGTCTTCATTTTAAAAAAACTTCCCGTCATAGTTAAAAAGAATTGCTCAGAAGTTATCAATTTAGTTTCTGGATGTACTTACCAAATTTACAAAGTATTTGTGAAGAGAAGTATCCTGGGTTAATTCGGGATGAAATGCGGTTCCTATGATGTTTCCTTGCTTTACTGCAATTATTTTGTCATTAAACTTGGATAGTACTTGAACTCCAGAACCGACATCTGAGACAGATGGGGCTCTTATGAAAACTCCGTTGAAAACAGGAATGTCTATTGAATCCATGGAGATGTCTGCTTGGAAGGAATCACGTTGTCTTCCAAAAGAGTTTCTCTCCAATTTAATGTCAAGAAATTCCAAAAGTGGCTGGTCTGTCTTGCCGATGATGCGGTCAGATGCAGTCTTTGAGAGCATTATCATTCCTGCACAGATACCCAAGACAGGCATTCCTTTTTCAATTTTCTCTTTGATTTTCTTTAAAGAACTATTCACCAACGACAAATGTCCAATTGTGGTGCTTTCCCCGCCAGGAATTATCAATCCGTCAAGATTAGAGATTTCTTCAGGAGTTTTAACAGGTATAACGTTTCCATCCAGTCCAAGCTCAGTAACGGCTCTTTTTGTTGCATCGATGTTTTCCTGCACATCCCCTTGAATTGCCAAGATTCCCACGTTAATGCTCATGCCGAACTTCCACGCTCTTGCATTCTTAATTCGAGTGTTTTAACATCCAATCCCAGCATTGATTGTCTTTCATCAATCATTTTTTGTGCTTCCTTTACTTTCTCAGGCTCGTTCCAAAATGTCGTTGCCAATACAATTGATCTGGCTCTCTCTTTTGCATCAGTTGCATTGAATATTCCAGAACCGACAAAGATGCCATCGCATCCCAGTGACATCAGATATGCGGCATCTGCAGGGGTTGCAATTCCACCTGCGGCAAAATTAACGACAGGAAGTCTTCCAAGTTTTGCAGTCTCTTCGACAATATCATAAGAGACCTTGAACTCCCTTGCCATTCTAACTAAATCTTGATTGTCACCAGAATCATAAATTGCTTTGATTGCACGTAATTCATCATTTACCTTTTTGATATGAGTCACGGCTTCTGCCACATTTCCAGTACCGGGTTCCCCTTTGGTCCTGATCATTGCTGCGCCTTCTTCGATTCTCCTAAGGGCTTCTGCCAGAGATCGTGCACCGTTTACAAAAGGTGTAGTAAAATCCCATTTCCAAATATGATGGGTTTCATCTGCAGGGGTCAGTACTTCAGACTCGTCAATCATGTCTACATTGGTCTCTTCAAGTACTCGTGCTTCATAGACATGGCCTATTCTGCATTTTGCCATGACAGGAATTGTCACCGAGCTCATTATTTCTTCGATAATTCTAATGCTGGCAGTTCTTGCAACACCGCCTGCCTTTCTAACGTCAGACGGCAGTTTGTCCAGAACCATAACAGATACGGCGCCTGCCTCTTCGGCAATTTGCGCTTGCTCTACGTTGGTCACATCCATAACTACTCCATTTTTTAGCATGTGAGCAAAACCACGCTTTAGAGTTGATGTTCCATGCAAGACATCACCGGAGCTTGACTTGTCACAAACTATTCCCTTAGCATCGCTTCGTTCACCAGACAGGGGCAACATACCGTAAGTTTTACCTAAAAGACTATTTGTATCTATTCACGAATCTGCTCTATGATTTGGTCCAGTTGGGATTCCACCATTGTAATAATTGGCGGGATGAATTTAGAAGTGGCATTTTGTTCCGGCCAGTGAATTTGGTTTACCTTGCCGTTTAACGTAACCTTGACATTTGATTTTTGGTAGTCAGTTACATTCTCCAGTACTGGAAAGGATTCAGACGGTATTGCCATAAAACCAGTCTCCTTGATTAGCGCCTTTAGTTTTTTATGTTTGTCATCATCCAGTTTTGATTTAATGTCAGGATTCGGATATCCTTGTTCGGTAAAAGTGTATTTTATTTCTCCGTCATTTTTTATGACAAGAATTTCAGTCTGCTGTGATGCAACTCTTTCTGTAACGCCGTGTGATATTTTTTTTAATTGATGTTTTGTGTACTCGATTTCAAGTGTATCATATGAAGTTGAAGCTGAAAATGGAATGTCAGGTTTTGTCACCAGTGGAATTGCAATTAAAATTGCAACAATAGCTGGAATTGCGCCTATTGCCAAGATGATTGGTTTTACCATGATTTTTCTTTACGACTGGGTTTCATGCAAATCGCAAATAAATCTTGGTTAAAATAACTTAAAATTCAAGTCTATTTCATTCTTTTTTGTGGGGTCGTAGCCTAGCCTGGTAGGGCGACAGTGTCTACGAATAGATCACCGCTAAGGGCTCCAGAGGTAAACTAAGCTAAACTGACTAACGGATGATGTAAGTTTGGAGCTGTAGTGACCCGTAGGTCGCCGGTTCGATTCCGGTCGGCCCCACGTCAGATAATTTGTCAGTTTTTGTTTCTCAAGACATTCAGTGCAGAGCCAGCTTTGAACCACTCAATCTGGGAATGGTTGTAAGAATGCACAAGTGAAATCTCCTCTTGCGAATTGTCATTGTGAGTCAGTATGCATTTTACTGATTGCTGCGGCGCCAGATCATTCAGACCCACCAGGCTTATTCTATCATCCTCCTGAATCTTGTCATAGTCAGCAGGATTTGCAAATGTGAGTGCCAGTATACCCTGCTTTTTGAGATTCGTCTCGTGGATTCTGGCAAAACTTTTCGTGATTACTGCGGCGCATCCAAGATGCCTTGGAGTCATGGCCGCATGTTCTCTGCTGCTGCCTTCGCCATAGTTCTTGTCACCTATTATAACCCACCTCATTCCTTTCTGTTTGTACTCTCTGGCAGTCTTTGCAAAAGGCTCTATCTGTCCACTAAGTACATTCTTGCCCCTGCCAACCTCGTCATTGAATGCATTGACTGCACCAAGCAACATGTTGTCGCTGAGATTGTCAAGGTGTCCCCTCAGAGACAGCCATGCTCCTGCAGGAGATATGTGATCTGTAGTGCATTTTCCTTTTGCCTTTACTATTATGGGGATTTTTTCAAAATCTTTTCCGTCCCATTTTGTAAATGGTTCAAGTTTCTGGAGACGCTTGCTGTTTGGATCAATTATTACTTCTAGTCCTTCAGAGTTTGCAGGAGGTGCAACGTAGATCCCTTTAGGTATCATGAAGCCTTTTGCAGGAACTTCAGGTGCAGGCTTTGGTGGATCAAGCTTGAATTTTGTTCCATCTGCTGCAGTCAGTTCATCCTTTAATGGATTAAACGACAAACGTCCTCCCAATGCAAGTGCGATAATCATTTCCGGACTACCGATGAAATTCAGTGTGTTTCTGCGTCCATCGTTTCGTCCCGGGAAATTTCTGTTAAATGTTGTAACTATGGTATTTTTATCATCGTTGCTTAATTCAGGTCTTGACCACTGTCCAATGCATGGACCGCATGCATTTGCCAAGACAGTTGCACCGATATCCTTCAGAGAGTCCATCTGACCGTCTCGTTCTATTGTTCCTCGGATCTGTTCAGAGCCGGGAGTCACCAGCAGCGGAACCTTTGCTTTGATTCCCTTTGCTTTTGCCTGCTCTGCCAAGCTTGCAGCACGTGACATGTCCTCATATGATGAGTTTGTGCAGCTGCCAATCAATGCGACAGATATTGGGTCAATGTACTCATTTGACTTTACATCACTTGCCAGCTCCGAGATTGATCTTGCAAGGTCTGGCGTGTGAGGCCCTACAATGTGTGGCTCCAGAGTTGAGAGATTGATTTCAATCACTCTGTCAAAGAATTTTTCAGGGCTTTGTTCCACCTCAGGATCCGCTACAAGCAATTCCTTGTGTTGGTTTGCAATCTCGGCAATCTTTTGGCGGTCTGTGTATTTTAGATAAGTCTCCATTCTTGTATCATATGGAAAAATAGAACATGTTGCCCCGACTTCTGCCCCCATGTTTGTTATGGTGGCCTTTCCTGTACAGCTAATAGATTCTGTTCCGGATCCAAAGTATTCAATTATAGAATTTGTTCCGCCAGATACTGTGAGCTCTTCTGCAACTTTTAGGATAATATCTTTTGGTGCAGTCCATCCATTAAGCTCACCTGTCAGCTTGACGCCGATTCTTTTTGGGTACAACAGTTCCCAAGGCATACCTGCCATGACCTCAGCTGCATCCAGTCCGCCCACGCCAACTGCAATCATTCCCAGGCCTCCGGCGTTTGGTGTGTGAGAGTCTGTTCCAATCATCAACCCACCAGGGAATGCATAGTTTTCCAGCACCACTTGATGTATGATTCCAGCTCCGGGTTTCCAGAATCCGCATCCGTATTTTGCAGATGCAGACTGTAAGAACTTGAACACCTCGCTGTTCTCATCAAGGGACACCTTCATGTCTACATCTCCTTCCACTTGAGCTCGAATCAGATGATCACAGTGAACAGTTGTGGGAAGAGTGGATTGTTTTAATCCGGCTTGCATGAATTGCAGCATTACCATTTGTCCTGTGACATCCTGCAATGCGACTCTGTCAGGCCTGAGAAAGACATAGTTTTTTCCATCATCAAGATTGCGGTTTCCAACATCCTCCAAATGTCCAGACAAGATTTTTTCAGAGAGAGTAAGAGGTCTGCCTATAACTTTGCGATATTTATCGGAATTTTCTTTTAATTTGCTATACACATTTGAAACCATTTCAGGGGTTGTTTCAATTTGCACACAGTAACGTTAGTTTTGGGGGAATTTATTATTATCAATTCCAGATCAGCTAAAAAAACCAAGACATACTAAAAAATTCCTTAACAATTATAAGCCAAAAGTAGTTTTATAATAAAGGATTGCAGAGTTACAAAATTCTAGGGGGATGTTGATATGGTGAATAAAGGATTTCCAAAGTTTGGCATGTCGCAGGCAGGAGCGTTTGTTGCTGCACTGAAAAACTACAATCTTCCGGATTTTATTTTGGAACTGGTTGCAAAAGAGTGCAAGTCTGACCTTCTTGAGAGGGGAAGAATTGACGACAGACTGCAAAGCATGAATGATGATGCGTTGGAGCTGCTGCATAAGGTCTTTGTCGGATGTGAGGAAGATGCTGCAGGCAAGTTTGCAATGTACAGATTCTTTGCATATGTATCTAGCATGTATCACAAATGCGAGGTTTTGGTAAATGAGACAATCCCTGGAGCATCAGGCAAAAACCACAAGATTCCAGTTGCAGTAAAAAACAACGGCATGTACATTGCGGTTGCAACAAACAAGGCAACAGGGAATCCGGTAAACAAGAAAGACACTTTCAAGTTCTATGAGATGGTAGATGACATCAAAAAAGGAGACCATGGAACAATGCTGACTGATGCAATCTATGGCTCTTCGGTAGGATTCAGGGGAGACGCACTTGTAGAGCTTGAGACCCTGAGCAAATCAAGGACAAAAGATCCGGAAAACAAACTGGATTTCAAGACTGCAAACTTTGAGAACAACATTTACTCTGTTACAAAGTGTTAAAATTCAAAATTAGATTTTCAGACTAGACGTATCCATTGTAAGAAACATTGGTTTGTCATCTGTCTTTTTAAAGTCAGGACCATACTGCTCAAAGTGCAGCTGATCATAGAAGTGCTTTGTCCAGATTTCATGGACGTCTGCTGCATATTTTTTGTAACCAATTGATCTGAGAATTTCATGAGCTATCTCGTGTGATACTGTGGTGCAGTTTTTTTCTGCAAGAAATAGTGTATCATGGGGATTTGGCGGAGTCTGCCAGTATACCATGCCAAAGTTTTCTGCATAGTACCCCTCGCATGTGCAGTCAGTCCACAGCGGCCTGAAATGGCACAGATAAAAGTGATAGATGTCCTTACCCCTCTGATCATGATCACGCAGCAAGGTGTGTGTATCAAGTTTATGAAACAGACCTCGTGGTTTTGTTATCAGCTCATCGCATTGTACCTCAAAGTCCTTGTCAAACTTTTCTTTAATCCATACCTTGTAGAACTGTGCCATCTGTTGTATGTACTCAAACTCGGGCTGACGTTTTTGGCGATCCTCTTCTTTTACAACGAAAATAAAATGTAGAATCATAATAAGAAAAAGAGGTGTTTATGATTGGCCTTCAATACCCATGAGGGTAAGAGTTGATCGAATCTTTTCAATTTTTCTGATCTTCCATGTGATGGTTTCTCTGAGTTTTTCTACAGTATCAGATTCAATCTTGGCCAAGATATCGTATGCACCAAAAGTTCCATGAACTTCTTTTACACCTTCCAGGCTCTTTAGTTGCGAGATTATTGCTTCCTCTGAACCCAATTCACAGTTTATTAGAACATAAGCTGTTGCCATGATAATACTAGCACAAATCGACTATATCAATAAACCGATTATGCCGAATCTAGTTTTTCGGATTTTTTTATAATCTCATCCCATATCTGCTTTGGAACAGGCATTACAGAGAGCCGGGATATGCGGAGCAGCTCCCAGTCCTTGAATTTTTTTTCTTTTTTCATCTCATCAAGTGTTACTGGCCTTTTGAGCGGTTTTTTGTATTTTACATCAACTACGACAAACCGCTTGTTGTCTTCCTTTGGGTTTGGGTAGGGGTTTTTGGTAATCTCCATGATTCCCACTGCCTGGCGCTCATCGCCAGTATGGTAGAACAGTGCAAGATCGCCTTTTTTCATGGAATTGATGTGCTTGAGGGCCAGGTTGTTATGGACGCCGTCCCATACCGTGGTCTTTTCTTTTTTTAGTTGCTCAAATGGATAGCCCCTAGGACCTGATGGCTCTTGCTTTGCAAGCCAATAGTTTACCATGATATTATTTTGGAATAGGTGCAAATGAGTTTATCTATTGAGTAAAAATGGCATCCCCAAATTGGGCGTTAAAATCTGCTTTCTGTCGTAAATCTTAAGAAACAAAGATCCTACAAAATTTCATGTCAAATGTAGAACTGGTAAAAAAATTCTATGATGCTTTTAAAAATAAAGATATGAAGAAGATTCATCAGTTGTGTGATGAAGAACTTGAATGGAATACATTAAGGGGAATGCCTCACGGTGGAAAGTACGTTGGTCTGAAATCTATCTTTGAGGATTATTTTACAAACATGTTTTCAAATTTTAAAGAATTCCATGCAATGCCTGATGAATTTTTAGAGTCAGAAAACCACGTAATAGTAATTGGAAGATATCAAGGCATTTCAAAAAAAGAAAAAACATTTGATGTTCCATTTTCCCACATCTATGAGATCAGAAACAACAAAATTTTCAAATTCAGGCAATTTACAGACACACAAAAGATTCAAGAGTCATTGGCGTA
>PFFZ01000100.1:0-338 GCA_002781805.1 Nitrosopumilales archaeon CG15_BIG_FIL_POST_REV_8_21_14_020_37_12 | reverse complement strand
CAGAAGCATTATCACCAATATCACAAAAGAATAGAAACGTAATTCTAGTTGACACTTATGGTAAACCAGCAACTTATTGTAATGGCACTATGCATTCCTTGACTGATAAAATATCACATGGCACAGTATGACATGTTTCACGATCCTGTAAAGTGCGAATATCTGTGAAAGCAAATCATACAAAAGAGATTCACATCTGAAATTACTCAAACTGATTGGCAGTGATATGACAGACCTGCCAGAATCTGAACATCTTACCATTATTCAGAGATTCCAAATACGAGTCCCAGAATTTCTTTTTGTCTTAATTTAGGTTGATTTTCTTAGTCTATTCCTCG
>PFFZ01000051.1:435-11204 GCA_002781805.1 Nitrosopumilales archaeon CG15_BIG_FIL_POST_REV_8_21_14_020_37_12 | reverse complement strand
TATGTATAACCATTGAATCTATTTATTGTTCATTATTGGATTGAATCTTTACCGATTTTATCACATCATAACTTGCTTGAATCAATCGGAGGGTTGAGTTTAGATTAGCTCGCAAGTGAGGAATGTGTTCAGATTCGATACAGATTTCAATTTTTTCATTTAGAGACATTTTGGTATTGGTTGGATTTTCAGGATAGTATTCGTTATCAATATTTATTGAATCAAAAATCGCTCGAGATTTGTCTGCAGCGTCTACTGTGATTTTAGCACTAAAGTTTGATGTCATATGCAGTTCCTGCAACTTTCAGACTACATTTCTTACAGGACCATATTCCAACGGCATCCCTGGTAAACTGTTTTGAGCCGCACTCAGGGCAAGTTCTTTTTTCTTTTAATAAGAAATGAACTTTAGAGTATTGTTTTCTGTGTTTAATTCCATATCTAGCACCCAATCCTTTTAGAGATTTGATTTTTGCCATTTTACTGGTTACCAGCCTTTGCTTGTTTTAACTTTTCTCTGATTTTTGAGCCCACCTTTACAGAAATCTCGCCGCATTTGATAACTTCATCAAAGCTGAAGCCGTCACTTCCACCTTTTTGCAATGCACAAATGTTTCCATCAGAATCAGTTGTAATTGTAATTCTTGCATCCATGCAAACCCATTCATCAGCATTTGGATCCACTATAATGTGGCGTCCAATCTTTCCCATAGTTACAGATACTGGAATGGTTGTAACTGGAACCTCAGATTCTTTTCCTTCAACTATTGTTGGAACATCATTTTTGAGTTCCCATTTTGGAGTCTTCGATGATAGAATTGCAGCAGTTGCAGCATATGCACATGCATCAAACAGGTTACCATCATAATCAACCACCACATTATCAGCAAACACGCCAACAACAGACTTGTCTTTCTCAATAACAAGTTGAGACAGATCAATCATGTGGCTTTCTCGGATTCCCCTGTCAACCACTCTAGCTAGTTCAATAACATCAGGCCCTGGAGGTCCTGTTTCCACACTAGGATCAGATAGAGGTAAAAGTTCGGCAGTACAAATGAATATTCCTTTGTCACCCATGTCAGGAAAAGGCCTATCAGGCTGAATCTTCACACCACATATGACTTCACTATCACCAAGTCTAACTCGTGCAGAACCATTTGCTTTTGGAATTGCATTTGTTTCAACAACCAACTCTCTTGGTTCATCTAAGGCTCTACCGTCAACTCGCTTTCCTTGTTCTAGCAATTCAAGAATCTGTAATTTCTTTAACTCATCTAAAACACCAACAGAAGTCATTCTTAGTCCCCTCCATTTCCAAAGTATTTGTCATGTAATGCCTTTTTTTGCAAGTCATAAACGATTTTACATCCATTAATTCCAGTCTCAACACATTTTTTGTATTCTTCTGGAGTCAAAACTCCATCTAATTGAAGCAATGTAATTTTCTCAAGATTTGGCATGTAGCCTATTGGCATATCTGCCTGACCCGCTTGATCCTCTTCATTATTCACGTCAAGAACCACTGTATCTGCCACTTTGCCAGCAGCACATGCAGCAACCAAATCCCGCATTGGAATTCCTGCATCAGCCAATGCAACAGACGCTGCAGAAAGAGCAGCACAACGAGTGCCACCGTCTGCCTGAAGAACTTCAATGAAAACATCAACTGCTGTTCGTGGAAACTTGTCCAACATCACAGCTGGCTCCAATGCTTCTTTGATTACTTTGGAGATTTCAATTTCCCTTCTTGAAGGAGCAGGATTTTTTCTTTCAGTAACTGAAAATGGCTCCATGTGATATCTAACTCTTAAAATTCCTGTATCAGTGTTTGACATGTGTTTTGGATGTACATCTCTTGGGCCAAATACGCCTACCAAGATTTTATTGTCACCAAATTCAATATATGCAGAGCCGTCAGCATTCTTCAAGCCTCCCGCTTTGATCATAATTCGTCTGGGTTCGTCGACTTTTCTTCCGTCACAACGAATTCCATTTTCATCTAATAATACTAACTCGGATTCTCGTCCACCCATTATGATTCACCTTTTTTTTCTAACATTTCTTTTACCTGATCAGTCAAATTTGCAACATGTGCGTGCTCATCGACCATCTGGATTGCTTTTTTAGCCTTTAATAATCCCTCGGGATCCTCGCATGAAACAACTACCCAGCCATTCTGTCCAATAGTAATTGCAGCGTTTGTGGCCATCTCAATGGTTTGAATCATGGTGCCTCGTTTGCCTATCAATCGTGGAACTTTGCTGGGAGAAATTTTAACGAGATCTCCAGAGTCTATCTTTCCAAGATCTCTGTCAGCAATGGTCAGTAGAGGATCGCGGGTTCTATCAAAATTTGCAATTCTTGCAGCAACTAAATCGCCAGTTCTTAGTTTTGAGGTAAGCTCATCGGCATGTGCTGAAAAGTCCCTGCCAAAAACGTCCGTTGCTGGCAAAAATCCAACATAGCAGGAGTTGATATCCAATTCCCAAGACAAAGATGAGTGTGATACGACTTTGCCAATTACTAGATCATTGATTTTTGGGATGTACTTGCCAGTCAAAGGTATTACTTTTACAGCATCATCATAAATTTCAGAAATGCCAATAGCAGTAGCAATTATTCTATTGCCCTCTAAAACCACATTTTGCTCAGGTCTGAAAGGACCTGTAGTTACCAAATCGCCCGGAATGACATATTTTCTTTTATTATCCATTATTTCATAACCTCAACTGTAGCTGAACCTTTTGTTATAGAACCTAATCTATCAATCACGTTTGGCCTTGCTGCAGCGGGTATTTCAAGTATTGCTTTTAGAGAACCATTATTTTGCCATTGTTCTTGTTTCAAAGATCCAGCAGATTTTAAAACAGCATACGACTGAGACGCATATTGTGCAGGTATTGTAATTTCAAGCGAAATATTTTCTGACTTGAGTGGAATGATTGAACGAAGATTTTCCACGATGTCTTTCACCTGATCACTTACTGACTTTTGAGGATCCACAGACACTCTTGCGTCTTTCATTGCTTGTTCTATCCTCAGTGGCGGATGTGGCAAATGAGTTCTGGGATCGACATATGTCTTGGCAATGAATTCAACAATCTGTTTTTTCTTGTCATCAATCATTTTTCGTCTTTGATCAGTTGTTAAATTCAAGTCTCCTTTTTCAAGGATTTTTTGAGCGATTTCGGTCTTGTCTTCAGTTTTGAAAGCTTTGAGCAGTTTTTCAGTTGAAGGTTTTGTACCTTTACTAGAATCTATGTAAATTTCGTCAGAAACCAATACTGCTGAAAGGTCCTTTTTCTTGCCTAGCTTATAGTCCAAGGCAGGATCAGGCTTTACCAAAATCTCAAACTTTTCTCCCTCATACGAATACTTTACTACCGTGACTTCGGCCATTTCTGAATACCGTAAGACAATTTGGTATTTATCTATACGTAAAACTAGCTAGATTTTTATGTGGACTTTGAAGATTTCACTCAAGATTTGTCCTCATTAGAAGTTATTAGTAAAGATGATAAAAAAATGTCTGTAAAGCTCAAAGGAATTCCATTGCAGTATGCAAATGCATTAAGACGTGTTTGCCTAAATGGCGTCCCAGTATTTGCCATAGACACAGTAGACATCCTAGAAAATTCTTCAGTTCTCCCTGATGAAGGTCTGGCTCACAGACTAGGATTAATTCCAATCAAGACAGATTTGAAAAGATTCAATGAACCATCAAAATGCGAATGTAAAAGCGAAACCGGTTGTTCAAACTGCAAAGTAATGCTAGTATTAGATTCAGGCGATACAGAGGCAACCAGAACTGTATTATCTGATGAATTGACATCAGAAGATGATTCCATAAAACCAATTGCTGATAATATTCCAATTGTTCAGTTAGCTCCAGGACAAAGAGTCAAAGTGGAATGCTATGCAAGATTAGGACGAGGCAGCGAACATGCAAAATGGAATTCAGCAAATATTGCAATCCTAACAGAGACAGATAAAGAAGATGAAAGAATTCTCACCGTAGAATCAACAGGATCACTCAAGCCAGAACAGATTATTCTTGCAGGAGTGGAGGAAGTAGGTGCTCGATTGAGTGAATTCAAAGACATGATCAACGAAATAGAAGCATAGCAAGCATACACATTATATTTGGGTTTTAAAACGCATTATTCACATGACTAATCAAGTCGTCATACGCATGGCAAAGGATCTAAAAAAGGCATCAGCTAAGAATGACGCTCCAATTTGGGCAAAATTGGCAGAATATGCTTTAAAACCAACAGTAGCCAGACGCGATATCAATTTGTACAAAATCGGTCAATTAACAAAAGAAAACGATACAGTGGTATTTCCGGGAAAAGTTCTAGGTACTGGAAATGTACCTCATAAAATTACATTATGTTCATTTTCGATCTCAAATTCTGCAGCGGCAAAAATAATTGAAAATGGTGGAAAAGTTATTAGTTATTCAGAATTGATAGAAAAAAACCCGACAGGAAAAGGAGTAGTACTACTTGGCTAGTCAAGAAACCGTTGTTCAAACAGACAAACCAATTGTAGTAGATGCCACAGACCACATAGCTGGAAGACTATCATCACACGTTGCAAAACTATTGCTAAAGGGAAACAGGGTGTCAGTTGTGAATTGTGAGAAGATCATGATCAGCGGAACACGTTCTAACATTATTAAAGAATATAGAAATTTTCTAGAAATATCAAGTGTCATTCATCCAAGACATACTCCTGTTCATCCAAGAAGGCCAGATACAATTATGAAAAAAATGATCAGAGGAATGCTGCCCAGAAAGAAACCATCCGGATTAATTGCACACAAAAGATTAAGAACATACATTGGATCCCCAAAAGAACTCAGATCATTTGAAAGGATACAATTTGAAAATGCAAAAATTAAAAGATCCCCCTCAAACTATACTACAATGGGAGAACTTGGAAGAGTAATAGGGTGGACTGAATGACAACACCAAAAACTGAAATTTATTTTGCAACTAGAAAGACAGCTAGCGCACACGTTTACATCACAAAAGGACAGGGCAAAGTTAGGATCAACAATGTTCCAATTGAGATGATCCCGCAAGAAACTGCAAGAGAAGTCATGCTCGCACCATTAGAAATTACAGGAGATTTGAGAGGCAAGATTGACATTTCAGTCAGAGTAAGAGGCGGAGGTTACATGGGACAAGCCAGTGCCGTAGCTACTGGAATATCAAGAGCATTAATTGGATGGACCAAGTCCAAAAAAGATCCAAAAGACCATCCATTACCAAAATCAACCAGAGAAGATCTGAGACAAAGAATTTCTGAGTATGACAAGTATCTAATTAGCGGGGATGCCAGACAGAAAGAACCAAAGAAATTCGGCGGACCTGGCGCTAGAAGAAGAAAACAAAAGTCATACCGTTAGGCTGTGAAGGCTGTAATTTTAGCCGGTGGCAAAGGTACAAGAGGCAAACCATATACAGAGTATTTTCCAAAAGCAATGACTCCGATTAACGGAAAACCGTTAATTGAATATATTGTGAACTACTTGAATTCTTTTAGTTTCATCAATGAAATAATCATAATATCAGATTACGAAGGATTAGGCGGCCAAATCAAAAACTATTACAACAACCAAAACAATAAAAAAAACATCACCTTCGTGCAAGATTCACAGAGTGGAACTGGTGGAGATTTACTACACATTGAACAAAAACTTGCAGGAGGATCAGAGTTTGTGTTATGGTTTGTAGATAATTTGTGTGCCATAGATCTAAAAAGTATGAGGGATTTTTTCAAAGAGAAAAAAAGCTCAGCTTGCATTGCAACTAGAACCAAAAGAAAAGAAGAGACAGGGTTTGCAGTTGTTAAAGACGGAATAATAACTGAATTCAAAGAAAAACCAAAAATGGAGTTACAGCTATCAGAATGTTTAGGGATATACATCTTGGGAAAAGACATCCTAAAGAGGATCAGAAAGTTGAAACAAAAAGAGATCAACCTGTCATTTGACATACTGCAGGAACTATCCAAGGAGGGAAAAATCAGTGCTTACGACATAGGGGATAAAGAATGGATGGATGTAGAATCTCCGATGGTTTTAGACAGAAACAAAAAAACAGTTCAAAAGATCATAAAACAGATGGAATTTTAGATTGTTTTTCAAATTTAGAGATCTCATCACCAAATTGGAGAGTTTGTGCAATGTCATCTAATCCTTCCAGAAGAATATTTTTGCGATGAGCATCAATGCTGAATGGTATTTTTTCTTCAGGAGTGATTATTACTTGATTCTCTAAATCAATTTCAATTTCATCATCCATATGCTGCAATTTTTCTACGGTTTTTTCATCTAAGACTATTGGCAAAATCCCATTCTTGAAGCAATTACTATAAAATATATCGGCAAAAGAAGGAGCAATCACTACCGAAAACCCGTAATCTTGCAGTGCCCATACGGCATGTTCACGACTGGAACCACAACCAAAATTATCACCTGCAACAAGAATTTTAGAATTTTTGTATTTTTTATCATTTAACACAAAATCTTGCTTTTCGTGATTGTCTTCATCATATCTCCAGTTATAAAAGAGAAACTTGCCAAAGCCGGATTTTTGGATCAGCTTTAGGAATTGTTTTGGGACAATTTGATCAGTATCTACATTTACCTTGTCTAACGGCGTAACAATTGTTTTGATTTTCTTAAATGGTTCCATTATCTCAAATCCATCTCCCTGACATCAACAAAATGTCCTTCAATTGCAGCCGCTGCGGCCATAACAGGACTGACAAGATGAGTCCTGCCACCAGTTCCTTGTCTTCCTTCAAAATTTCGATTAGAAGTACTGGCACACCTCTCACCAGGGGACAAGATATCAGGATTCATACCAAGACACATACTGCATCCAGCCTCTCTCCACTCAAAATTGGCATCAATGAAGATTTTATCCAGACCCATTTCTTCGGCTTGCTGTTTTACCATTTGAGATCCAGGTACAACCATTGCCCTAACATGTGGCGAAACTTTTCTATTCTTTACGACTTTGGAGGCTTCAATAAGATCTTCTAACCGGGCATTCGTACAAGAACCAATAAACACTCGATCAACTTTGATATCAGTTATCGGAGTTCCAGGTTTCAAGTCCATATACTCTAGAGCTTTTTGAGCTCCTTTCTTTTGGTTTTGATCACCTTTAGAATAATCATCGGGGGATGGAATAGAGTCAGTCACATCACATGTCATTCCAGGATTTGTCCCCCAACTAACCTGAGGAGCAATGTTGTCTATGTGCAAGACGTATTTTTTTTCAAACGTTGCATCAGAATCAGTCTTTAGAGTTTCACGCCAATAGTCTACCAAAGATTCATAATTTTTTGGGGTGTATTTTCTTCCCCTTAGATAATCGAATGTCTTTTCATCAGGAGCAATCAACCCTGCACGGGCTCCAGCCTCAATCGACATATTACATATGGTCATTCTTTGTTCCATGGAAAGGTCAGTTATTCCTTCACCGCGATATTCCACCACAGTTCCGGTACCCCCCCCAGTACCAATATTTTTGATAATTGACAAGATGATGTCCTTTGCAGTAACTGCATGGGGGTTCTTTCTTTTTCCTTCCACCCTGATTTCAAATGGTTTTGGTTTTTCAAGCCACAGTGTTTGAGACGCAAGAACATGTTCTACTTCACTAGTACCTATCCCAAACGCTAACGCACCAAATGCACCATGAGTTGATGTGTGACTATCACCGCAAACAATAGTACTGCCAGGCAAAGTAATGCCCAATTGAGGTCCGATTACATGAACAATCCCCTGATTAGGACTGGCGATATCAAACAATTTGATTCCAAAGTCTTTGCAATTCTTTGCAAGTGTCTGGATTTGAATAGCAGAAGTTTGATCTAATATAGGAAGACGTCTATTGGTGGTTGGGACATTATGATCCATTGTAGCAACAGTAAGATCAGGTCTACGAACTTTTCTGTTATTCATTCTTAATCCATCAAATGCTTGTGGCGACGTTACCTCGTGTACAAGATGTCTGTCAATATAGATCAAGGATGGGCCAGATTGCCCCTCAACAACTATGTGTGCATCCCAAATTTTTTCAAAAAGCGTTTTTCCCATTTTTAATCCTAGTCTGGTTTGTAATTAAAAAGTCCACCAGCTTCGATGATCTTTCCAATAATTTCTGAAAAGGGTTTCATTTTATAGGTCTGATTCTTTGTAATATTTTTTATTTCATTTTTACCTATATCGATATTGACTTCATCGCCTTCAGAAATTGCATTATATGCATCCTCTCCAATCTCAATAGGCAACAAGAATGCACCATCAACTGCATTTCTATAAAATATCCTAGCAAAAGAGAGAGCCAAAACAGCCTTTATTCCAGAATGAGACAATGCAATAGGGGCATGCTCACGAGAAGAGCCACATCCAAAATTTTTTCCAGACAAGATAAAGTCTCCATCTTTCACTTTGGAATGAAAATCAGGATCCAAGCCCTCCATTGCATGAGTTGCAAGTTCAGCATAATCATGGACCTTGAGATATTGACCAGGGATTATTACATCGGTATCGATGTTGTCTCGAGCATATTTTATTATGTGACCTTTCATGGCAAATCCCTCGGATCTGTAATTTTTCCAGTCACTGCAGAAGCTGCAGCTACTAGAGGCGAAGAAAGATATGTCTGAGAGTCCACATGTCCCATTCTTCCAGGAAAGTTTCTGTTCGTAGTACTGATACAAATTTCATCTTTTGCTAAAACCCCCATGTGTGCACCACAACAAGCACCACAAGTTGGTGGACCTATGGTTACTCCAGCATCCAAGAAAATAGTAAGTAAACCATTTTCCATAGCACGTTTATAGATTGAAATTGATGCAGGCAATACTTCGGTTCGTATCTTTACTTTTCTACCTTTTAGGATCTTTGCGGCAGCCTCCAGATCTTCATATTTTGCGCCAGTGCAGGAACCAATGTATGACTTGTCAAGATCAACTGAAGGCGCATCTCTTACTACTGCAATATTTTCAGGAGAGAAAGGCTTTGCAACAAGAGGTTCCATTTCAGAGCCCTCATATTCAATTATTTGTGAATATTCTGCATTCTCATCTCCCTTTATCAGAGAGATGTTGGTAGCACCTCTGCTTGTAAGATAATCCACAACTTTTTGATCAGGTTCAACAATCCCATTTTTAGCTCCTGCTTCAGTAGTCATGTTACATAATGTCAATCGGCTTTCAACAGACATGACATCAACTCCAGAGCCACCAAACTGCATTGTTTTATAGTTTCCACCGTCAGTTCCTATATCTCCAATAATTTTTAAAATGAAGTCTTTTGCCATCACATGTTCTGGAAGTTTTCCATTTAGTTTGAAGTAAATGGTCTCAGGAACCTTAAACCAGATCTTGCCATATAACAAGACGTACGCAACATCAGTATGGCCCAATCCACATGCAAATGCTCCAAGGGCTCCCGTGGTATTGGTATGAGAATCACCCCCAACATATACCTCCCCAGGCAATACCAATGCTTCTTCGTGAGATAATGTATGGCATATTCCATATTGACCCATACCATACTTGAAGTGTTTTTGAATTCCATAATTTTTTGTAAAGTTGGATAATTTTACGATGTTTTCAGCTGACACTTTTTCAGCTGAAGGAACAAAATGATCTTCAGCCACCCAGACCTTTGAGGGATCCCATAGTTTGCTAACATCAATTCCTTGTTTCTTTAGCTTATCAAACACCTTGATGACTCCGGGTCCGGAAACATCATGAACCATTGCTTTGTCCACGTTTGCAAAAATAACATCATCTGGAGCAACGGAGTCTCTGCCTGATGCACGTGCAAGAATCTTTTCAACAATATTCATGATCAAAAACCCCGCGATTACAGATTAAAAGCTTTTCAGAAGATATTCAAGTGTCAGATATGAAAACACGTAATCTGGCGATAATTCCAAAAAATGTCCCAAAAAATTTTTGGTATAACCTTCTTTTTGGAGAAAAATTACTTTGAAAAGACCTCAACATCAGACTACATAACAAACATTAACCACAGCAATCAAACAAAAAATTTCAGAATATCATGTATGTGATAATTAATTTGGCAACCGAAAAGTAATAGAAATAAGAATACCGAAGACGAAACAGAACCCAAAACAACAATAGTTATAATTTATGCCCAATGATTCAGAATTTTACTTCACACTCTGATTTCTTTCTGTACCCGCACTTTTCACAGCACCAGTTTGTAAAATAGGTAATCTTGCCATTATCCAATGTATTGATGTGCTCCTTTTCCATTGGGATTTTGCACTTTGGACAGTCCACTAGAATGGTTTTGCAAAACTTTTCTTTAATGCTTGTGCATACTAGAGATAGAAAAATCCGATAATCTCGATTCGAGTGTTGTTGTTGACATTGACTTTCAGAGTATCATCAATTATGTGATGTTCAATCTCTTCACTATCTACTAGAACCACAAGGCCATCCATTTTTGCATCAAATCTTTTTTCTAGAACTGGTAGTGGATTACACATTATAACATAGCCATGTGAGTTTGGTACGGGCTTTAATATCAATGACCAAGAATTCTCATCTACGCTAAATTCACCTATAGGAACTGTGGAAAAAATTGAAAATTCTTCAGATATGGAATAATGAGGTTTTCCGTCATTTGGTCCTAAAACTACATTTCTTCTTTGTATAAAATTGACATCGTATGGAATATCGCATTGTTTTGAGAGACCATT
>PFFZ01000051.1:0-302 GCA_002781805.1 Nitrosopumilales archaeon CG15_BIG_FIL_POST_REV_8_21_14_020_37_12 | reverse complement strand
CCTAGAAAGACTGAATCTCTATCTTTCCAGAAAATGTGACATGGAACAGAATTTAATATATTTTGAACTAAATGTAGTGTATTAGTTGTCATGTTGTTTCCTTAAAATATAACCCAAACTCAATACAATCCTCATCCACCAATCGACAATCCATCTCTCCTCCAAAACTCTGCATAGTCAGCTTGCAAAAAGCCAGTCCCACGCCGGTGCCTTCGGCTTTGGTGGTTTGATAGCTATTAAAAATATTGTCTACGATTTCTTGGGTGACGCCGCCGGCGGTGTCTTTGAAATATAACACATTA
>PFFZ01000014.1:6167-11397 GCA_002781805.1 Nitrosopumilales archaeon CG15_BIG_FIL_POST_REV_8_21_14_020_37_12 | reverse complement strand
TTTTCCTTTGGATTTCCTATTATTATATTTTGATCTTAAAAAACTGCATTAAAATTAATTTTCTAAATTATGATGTTTAAAATTTACTGATTAAATTCTGTCAGGCCACATTTTCCACAGGTGTGTCTGTCTTTATGCTGTGACATGTAAACTCCCTTGCCGCATCTTGAGCAATTTTTCCTATTTCTCGTAATTTTTTCTCCATCCACTTTGAAATATTTGTATACTGTGGGGCTGGAGCCTTTCTTTCCTGCAGATCCTTTTTTGTCTGCCATGTTATTCGGATTTCTCCTCTACTGGTTGTTCTACTGGTTGTTCTACTGGTTGTTCTACTGCCTGGGATTCAGCTAACTTTGCTTTTGATTTGTCTAATCGTGCAAAAATTACTGGGTTTACGTGTTTCTTGGCCAATCCCTCATCATCATACACAAAGAATGTCCCAGTTACTTCTGGTTTACCTACATGAGATCGTAATCTTATTGGAATTACGATTTTGCCATCAAGTTTGAATTCTTTTGTTATCATGTCTACTGCTTGGAGTTTCTGGAGTTTTCCTCCCAGTCCTGCAAAATTACAGGTAAGCTCTCTTCTGGATAGGAACGTGTTATTTACGTCGCTTACAGTCTTGATAATGGACATGTATCCAAAATCCTTTGGATATTTCATATAAACCTTGATTGCGGATTAGACAAGAAATTTAAGAAATTACGTCCAATTCCATCCATGGAGCGTTACATGCTGCATTTGATGAATAAGGGATACTCACCAAAAAATTCCAGAGAGATTGTTCATCTGGCAAGAGATCTGTGTGCTGACATGGGAGCATCAGTAAGAGTTGCGCGCATAGCAAGTAATTTTGTTGAACTGGATGTATCTATTGACCAAGATAAAATGGATAATCTAGTTGAACGACTAAGCCCAATTGGCACTTTGGATAATGTTAGACACGTGTTTGAAGAGGAAATAACCAAAGAGAAGGGGATAGAAGATGGAATTTTTTATTTTAATAATGAACGATTCTGGGAAAGTCATGAGGCATTTGAAGGTGTTTGGAAAAAATGTGTTGGACGTGAAAAGGAACTTGTACAGGGAATTATTTTGCTTGCAGTAGCATTTGCACATGCCCAAAAAGATGAAGACAGTATAGGAATTGGAATGCTTCAGCGTGCATTAGACAAGCTGGGTGATTCCCCCGCCACATATTCTACAATAGATGTGGATAGAATCAGAAAGAAAATAAAGGAAATGCAATCTGAAAACAAACTTACTATATTTGAGATTTAATTAATTTCAAAGCTGTCTCTACTACTTCTGCACCCTGAATTAGGCCTATGCTCCCTTTCTTGGCTTGCTTTTCAGTCATCCTTGTGGTTCCGTCGTTTTTTATGAAATTTGCTGAGACTAACACTGGAACTGGATCATCGCTATGTCCTTTGTTAATGCAAGGTGTTGAGTGATCTGCTGATATGACTATTGCAACTTTGTTAGGGTCAATGTTGTCTAACAATGTTTTAAAAAATCTCTGATCAATTTCTTCTATGTTCTTCTTTTTTCCTATTGCATCTCCATCATGTCCAAATTCATCTGGACCTTTTAGGTGTACATAGATTGCATTTTGAGTTTCCATCGCTTTAGCTGCAACTCTTGCCTTCTCTTCATAGTCTGTTAGTCCTCCTGCTTCAAATGCTTTCATTTCTAATATGTCTGAAATTCCTAACTCTACTGGCATGTCTACAATACATGAAAAATTCATAGAATATTTTTCATTTATTGGAATCACATCTGGATATTTGTTTCCTGCATCTCTGAGTAAAATACAACTCAATAGTTTCTTGTTCTGTTCCTTTCTCTTTTTGTTAATGTGGCTCTCTTTCATTATTTTGATTGATTGTTCATTAAATTCATTGACTAATTTGGATGTGATTTTGGCCTCTTCTGTTTCTTCAAGCGGGAGACATTTTTCTATTTCCAAGTAATCCCCAACTGCTTTGGCTACTCCCATTCCTCCGATATTGCTGTATGCTGGATCCGTATTGGTGATTTTTGATGATAGTTTAGTTGAATCCGCTCTGATTCTAACTGTTACTCTGTGCCCGATTGTTGGGGCAACTACCACTGAGGTGTTTGGATGAGAAAATTCGATCTTGGCCTCAATTTCTTTGGCAATGCCGTTTGCATCTTCTTTTTCAATGTGTCTTCCAGCCCTTCTGTCTATGATTACGCCTTGGTCATCAAGTGTTGCATAATTGCCTCTTAATGCAAGATCTCCATTTTTGAAATCAATCCCTATTCCTATTGCTTCTATTACACCACGTCCCGCATAATCTGAGTGATGGAATTTGTATCCTAACATATTGAATACTGCAATGTCTGATTCTGGGGCAATTCCTTTGCCTACTGAAATCACTTCGCCAATTACTCCATTTTTTGATAGTTTGTCTAGAATCGGTGTATTTGCTGCCTCCAATGGCGTCTTTCCATCCAAATCTGGGTGGGGAAGGTCTCCAACTCCATCTAAAAGAACGTAAATCATATGAATGTCAGAATTATCCAATTATGATCATCTGTTTTTTTCAGATTTATCTGCTCTGTTTAAATCTTGCACAATATTTTGCGATCAATTACTTTTCAAATACCTCAAATCCAAAAATTATTTTTTGATGTTCTAATGAATTTACTATCTGATTACTTGTTGATTTTTCCTTTTTGGATATCCGCAAACATTTTAACATACATTAAACGCAAAATGCACTATGGGAGACATGCGCAAAGACTATGTTTCTGAGCGTTTTATGATCGTTTCAAAAAAAGATGACAAAGTAATTGACCCGAAAAAACTTCCTTTTGCACCTGGCAATGAATCCATGACAAACCCGTCTGTTCTTTCACTTGTTGCAAAAGATGGAATGCTCCAACGATTACAAGACAATGAAGATGAATATGTAGAAGGATGGTCTATTAGAGTTTTTGAAAGCAAGAATCCCATAGTCTCCATAGAGACTGAGAATTCCTACAGTGATCGTCCCCATTATAGTGAACCTGCTTACGGTTATCATTACATTGTAGTTGCATCTCCGAATGAAAAAGACACATTTGCAACGATTAACGCTGAACAGTGGTCAAATGTCCTTGTAGTGGTTCAGGACAGATTGCGATGGCTTTATACTCAAAAAGGCGTCACATACGTTTCAATTTATGCTGATCAAGGCGAGCTTGCAGGCACCAACAATCCACACCCTCATCTGAACATCTTGACATTTTCAACAATTCCTCCAATCATTGAAGAAGAGGCAGAGGCATCGCACAAAATTCTAAATGAAAAAGGCGTATGCCCCATGTGCCAGACTGTAAACGAAGAAATCGGTGGTCCTAGGCAAGTTCTTCAAACCGAAGGGTTCATTGCATTTTGTCCGTGGGCTCCGTCATATCCTTACGAGTTTTGGGTATCTCCAAAAAAACACACCACAAGTTTTTCAAAAATCACACAAAAAGAAATCAATGATTTGTCTCTTATTTTACGAGCTACTCTTGGAGGTCTCTCCAAAACAATCAAGGATGTCTCTTACAATCTAGTGTTCCATCTTTCTCCTGAAAAGAAAAATAGCAGACAAATTCATTGGCACATTGAAATCTATCCAATTACGAAGTCTTGGTCTGGCTTGGAACGCGGATATGGAATATTTCTGAATGATGTATCTCCTGAACAAGCTGCAGAAAAACTTGGAGCTGCATGTAGGAAAGAACTAGCCAATTTAGTTGGCATTCTGTGATCTTTTCTGAATGGTTTATTTATCAACTACCTCTTAGTATTTCATGGCAATAGAGAAATGGGCTGCAATCGCAAGTATTGGGCTTTTTGCAATGTTCTCTGGTGAAATGATTTCTATTTACTATTTTATGACAAATGTTCCGACTGATTTTGAATTTGGAATGGCCTTTGAAGCAAATCCAAAAATTTTACAATTCATTTCTATTGGTGTTGCACCTGCATCTATTATGGCGGCGCTTTCATTTATCATGTCAAGACAATATGGCTCAAAGCCAATTGGTCTGCTGATTATTGGAGGTGGCGTGATAATGCTTGCTGGAATGGCAATCTGCTATTCCATGATAGAACAAGTGGTAGATTCGTACATGACTGATGCAGTAGTGTTTGTCCCATTACTGTTCATGATTCTTTCAATACCTGTAATTGCAGCTGGTGGCATTCTATTAAAGACAAAAAAGAAACGTCCAAAAAAAGAGTATTTCTAGACATGATCGAATCTTAATGCGTTTGCATTATGCTTAAATCCAATTTTCTCATAAAATGGCTTTACATCATCAGTACAATCAAGAATCGTCTTATAGCATCCTTTCTTCTTTGCTGTTTCTAAGACATACTTGATGATCTTCTCACCTGTGCCCTTGCCTTGGTAGCTCTTGTCTACTACCACATCCTCGATATGGCCTACTTTTCCTCCATTGTGTATGAATTTGGATTCTATAAACAGTGTTGTGGCGCCTATTATCCTTCCATCCATTTCTGCCACCACTATGATGTAATCTTCATTGGAGTTGATCTTATCGAAAATTTCTTCTGCTGTGTCTTTTTCAATATTGCTTGCTTGGCGTAGTGAATCCAGAGTTGTCAAAAACCCATTCCATAGATCGTCTTTTTTTAATTCACGGATGATTAAATTGCTCATTTTTCCTTTTAGATCTTTCCTAGTTTTTGGAGATACTCTTGATTTGCTTTTTTGTATGTTGTTTTGTTTCCAATGTCTGTAAATCCTTTTTTTGTTACAAAACTATTGATTAGTTTCTTTCTGATCATTGCTTTTTTGATCACATCATCCATTCCATATGGTTTATTTTTTGGAATCAAATCCATGACTTTTGGTTCCATTACATAGCATCCCATGTTGATGTTTGCTTTAATCTCAGGTTTTTCATTCCAACTTAACACCTTTCCATTTTTAGCAGTCTCAATTACTCCATAAGCTAGGTTTGTTTTATATTCATACAAACTCATAGTAACAAATGCTTTTTTCTGTTGATGTTGTTTTATCATGTTTCTTAGACTAAAATCAAATATCGAGTCTCCGTACATGCAAACAAATGTGTCGTCGATGAACTTCTCTGCAGTTTTTAATTGTCCTGCCGTGGCAAGTGGTTTGTCTGATACTGCATATTCTATGCTGACTCCGAATCTCTTTCCGTCTTCAAAATAGTCTTCGATTGTTTTTCT
>PFFZ01000014.1:4912-6160 GCA_002781805.1 Nitrosopumilales archaeon CG15_BIG_FIL_POST_REV_8_21_14_020_37_12 | reverse complement strand
CTTACACACAATACAATTGACTTTACTCCATTTTTTCTTGTCCATTCTATTAGGTGCTCCAAAATTGGCTTTTCTCCTAACGGCAACATTGGTTTTGGAAGAAATGTTGTGTATGGTTGTAACCTTGTGCCTAATCCACCGGCAAGAATGACTGCTTTCATGAAACCCATTTGAGAAATGAGTATTTATGTTCAAGTGTACTTTTGCATCTGGTTTTATTTGTCATGGTGTGATTTTTGAAATTCTTTCTAATACGTGAGACGGAGTATTCCCAAAAACTATGATCATTGGCTCTTTTCCTACATCCCCTCTGTGATAAATTATATCTGGTGGAATTTTTGATCCTCTTATTGCTGATTTTACTCCCCATTGTATGGTTGACCCGCCATTTTTGATGTCTGTTGGCTCTTTGTTTCTGTCATAATGTGAAACTCTGAGTTTTGCTCTCTCCAGTTTCGATATTATTTGAGGTGTATATTTCAAATTAATTGCAGAACGGATTTCAGAAAATTTTTGATTCATTGTAATTAATGCTGTCGCAACATGTTTTGATCCTCCGTATTCTAAATTCCCTGCAACTGAAACTCGTTTTCCCGTTTTTACTATTCTTCCTTCAATCCCAAGCACATCCTTGGTTGATTTTGGGTGTTTTTTTGAGAACACAAAGTTTGTCTGGCATTCTGGGATGTTTTTGTATATGTCTTTGATGGATACAAATTCCAAAATTGCTCTGTTTAACTCTACTGCAATTTTGTCTTGATTCCTGTTTTCTGTTATGGCAAAACCTCTTCCTATTTTCTGAGCATTTTTAATCGAATTGTAGGAAAATCTCTTTGCAAATCTGGTTGCTTCTCTTAATGATTTTCCACTTGTTAGTGCAAAAATTAATGCAGCTGAATAATTACATCCGCTTCCATGATTGGTGACATCTAGTTTGTCAGATGATTCTGAAAATTCATCATCTTGTTCAAAAATCCAATCTGTGATATTTTTTCCGTCTTTAATTCCGGTGATTATGACATTTTTTGCACCCAATTTCTGAATTTTTTTTGCAGCATTTTGAAGGCTTTTTTTTGTATTGATTCTGGTTTTTGTTAAAAATTCCGCCTCAAATTTATTTGGCGTTATTACTGTGGCCAAAGGGATTAGAAATTTTCTAAAATCATCCACTGCTGATTTTTCCAACAGTATTCCACCCGTTGTTGATTTTATTACCGGATCTACAACAATGGGAATTTTCATGTCTTT
>PFFZ01000014.1:0-4905 GCA_002781805.1 Nitrosopumilales archaeon CG15_BIG_FIL_POST_REV_8_21_14_020_37_12 | reverse complement strand
TTAAAAATCGTCTTTATGATCTTTGAATTGTATACCATGGAAATTTTTATCCCATCGATTTTAAAATCCGAAACAATTGCTCTTATCTGATCCTTTAAAATTTTAGTTGGTACTGGTTCTACTGATCCAAACCCTGAACTGTTTTGAGCAGTTACGGCAGTAATCACGGTAAATCCGTACGCGTTTAATTGATCAAATGTCTTAACGTCACTTTGAATTCCTGCTCCGCATGAAGGATCTGATCCTCCTATAGTCAACAAGTTCATTATGTCTCGTTCAGAAGTCTAATCCTAATCTATTTTTCTATGTTCTACTTGAACTGCCTGATTCTTATTTCTATGATAGATATTTTATAGTTCAAAAACATACCCATGTCAAATCATGATTAAAAATAAGATTCCTCTGATTGACGATCTACATGATAATTTGACCTGTACCTCTTGTTTGCTTCCAATGCAATACCAAACAAAAATACAAGATTGTTTTATTTGGCAATGTTTCAAATGCGGTAAAAAGTATTTCATTCGTCAATCTAACGATGCGTATGATATCGAGGAGTCTTGGAGTGATTCAAGATAGGATGTCTGAAACAGACTCTCTAAAAAAAGAAAATGAAGATCTTAGAAAATTTATCTCGTTAGTATTGGCTGAAATTGAACTAGTTGAACGAGTTGGTGAAATCAAACAAAATTTTGCAAACTCTCCTGATTCTGAACGTATTATCACGCCTATTGTGGATAGGATTTTGGCAATCAAAGAAGAGAGACATATTCTCCAATCTCATCTTGATTTGAAATAATTGTTCTTACAATGTTGCTTGTTCAAAAAGAATTAGGTTTTTGAACCCCTTGCTCACAATTGGTGTCTTTTTTAATCTCTTCAGCGCTGTTGAATCCTTTATTTCATATGGTATATCTGGGTCTGATCTTCACGATTGTTTAAATCAGGCAAAGACGTAGTTTAGCATATGAGTACTCAGATGAGTGCGGCGCGAAGAGGTGTTGCAACTGATCAAATGAAACAAGTGGCAAAAGATGAGGATGTCACATTAGAATGGTTAATTCCTAAAATTGCCAAGGGTTCCATCATTATTCCTAGTAACAATGTTAGGCCTCAAAAAATACATAATGTGGGAATTGGCAAAGGTCTGAAAACAAAGGTCAATGTCAACATTGGAACTTCTACATTGAATGTGAATCTTGAAGAAGAAATAGAGAAGGCAAAGGTTGCAGTAAAATATCATGCAGATACCATGATGGATCTAAGTGACGGTGGCGATGTGCGAAAGATCCGCCAATCTCTTTTAGACGTTGCACCAATTACCTTTGGAACAGTTCCAATTTATGAGGCGTACAATTATGGTGTTGAAATTCATAAAAATCCATTGAATCTAACTGAAGATGATTATCTAAATGCATTTGAAAATAATGCAAAAGATGGTGTTGACTATACCACTATTCACTGTGGTATTACAAAAGATATTGCTAAACGAATCTTGAAAGTACAGAGATATGGCGGTGTTGTAAGTAAAGGCGGAACAATTACTGCTGCTTGGATGCTAAAACACGATAAAGAAAATCCGTACCTCACACATTATGACTACCTAATCGAGATGGCCAAAAAATATGATGTTACATTTAGCCTTGGAGATGCCCTTAGACCCGGCTCTATTTTGGATTCACACGATGAACTACAGGTTCAAGAAATGATCAACGTTGCACGACTCACAAAGCGAGCTCATGAACATGATGTACAAGTGATGGTTGAGGGTCCAGGCCATGTACCTCTTAACGAAGTTGCCGCTAATGTTCGATTGGCAAAATCTCTCATTGGCGATGTCCCATATTATGTTCTTGGACCACTAGTCACTGATGTTGCATCTGGGCATGATCATATTGCAAGCGCAATAGGAGCAGCTGTTTCTGCAGCTGAAGGTGTTGACTTACTGTGTTATCTTACCCCTTCAGAACATCTTGCATTGCCAAATCCTGACGAAGTAAAAGCTGGCTTGATAGCATATAGAATTGCAGCGCATGCAGCTGATCTTGTAAAGATTAGAGAAAAGGCAATAAAATGGGATATGGATATGACTGAAGCTAGACGCACATTAGATTGGGAAAAACAACTGGCCTTATCAATAGACCCTGAAACAGCTGCTAGGATTCATAGTAGGACTGGACAACACCCCGGAAATAATGTTCCCTGTACTATGTGCGGTGGCGCATGTGTGTATATGATGTTGCCTCAACAAAAAAAATACGTAAAAGAAAATGAAAGTTTACAGCAGGTTGAATAGCACTTTATCTAGACTGGGAACTGTTTTGTAATTTGGCAATTCTTCAATGTTTATCCAAGCATATTCTGAGTTTTCCCAATTTAGTTTAATTTCTGGCTTTTGAGCTTCAAATAAAAATGGAAAAATCTCCCATTCATGATTTTCATATTGTGGTGAGTGTATTTTGATTTCTTGTGCTGCTTTTACCAGTTTGATTTTGTTTTCTGAAATTCCTACTTCTTCATAGATCTCTATCTTTGCTCTGGATAACGGCTCTTCATTTTTTTCAATTATTCCACTAATGCCTGCCCACAAGCCTTTCATTGTTTTTACGTTATTGCTTCTCTTTAGAAGTAATATTTTTTCATTGTTTTTGATAAATGACGTCACAATTTTGGTTGAGCGCATATTTGCTACTTTTCAACAGCATTTACCATCTTTGTAAGTTTCTTGTAGGATTCTTCCAAATTGGTGTTTTCTGAAAGTCTTTCTTGACACGTCTTGATGTAGTTGATTACCTCTTCGGTTTTTGATTCTTGTACTGCTGTCAACAGTCTTCCTACATCTTTCCATAATTCTTCTGCAACTCTTCTGATTTCTGGATTGGCGATGATTGTCTCAATTAATTCTGGCGATTCTGTCATGATGCTCTCTGCCAATGTTTTCTGGACTCTAAAAGTCGTGCCTGACATTTTTTCCGTTAATGACATTTTATCATCCTTTGAAATAATGTTTGCAAACACAAGGTTCATCAAGTGAGTCAACCCCAAAATGACTGCAATTTTTTTGTCGTGTTCTATTGCATCAATCGTTACAAAGTTTGCCCCTGGGAAAAGCGATTTTGCAACCGTCAATTCTTTTTTTGCATCTTTGACCGGAATTGAAATTATGTTGTGTCCTTTGATTGTCTTTGCCCCTGGACCAAACATTGGATGTATGCATATTGGGTTGATCTTTGCCGGCATCTTTGATAGTGATGATACGACTTTGGATTTTTCTGATGATATTTCTATGAGGTATGTCCCACGCTTCATCTCTTTTGCTATGAGTCTGATTATTTCTGGTGTTCTTCTTGTTGGGGTACATAACACAACATAGTCTGCTTTAAGAATGGATCCTACAAGTGACTCGGCTTTTATGATGTTTTTTCCTAATATTTTATTTTCTGAATCATAACCTGTTACTTCATAACCGTTGGCAAGAAAATATTTCGCAAACCATTGCCCCATCTGTCCGCCTGCACCTATGATTGTAACTTTCTTTGTCATTATATTCCTCTGATTGTACTGTTTAGTATATTCATTCCTTCTTTTAGTGTCTTTTCGTCTTGGCATGCAGAGATTCTTATGTAGTTCTTATAATCTCCAAATCCCTCGCCTGGGGCTATTGCTAGGCCTTTTTCTAATAGATCATTTGCAAATTTTACTCCATCAAACCCTTCTTTGTTTATTCGAGCAAAAAGGTATATCGCACCATCTGGAACAACAAAATCTAATTTCATCTCTTTTGCATCTTGAGTCAATATTGATAGTCTTTGTTTTACAGTATTAGAATTGTTTGAAATGTCTGCTTCTAATGCCTTCATTGCTATGTACTGTATTGGTTCTGAAACACTTGTCAGGCACAGAGATTCTAATTTCGCCATTTTCTCAATTACTTCTGGAGATGCTACTGCATAGCCTATTCTAAATCCTGTCATTGCATGTGATTTTGAAAATGATTGCGTTACTATACTTTTATCATAATTGTATGTAAGAATGCTTTTCCAATTGCTAAATGCGTATTCTGAATATATTTCGTCACTTAATATGTATAGGTTGTTTTTAATTGCAATGTCTATAATATTGTCCTGAAGTTTTTCCGGTAGGATCTTGCCTGTTGGGTTGTTTGGATAATTCAATACGATCATCTTTGAGTTTGAATTGATCATTTTTTCTATCTGTTCTATTGATGGCTCCCAATTATCTTCCAGTGTGGTGGTTATTGTTCTGACCTTGATTCCTGAATTCAGTGCACACTCTTTGTAAGCTGGCCATGCAGGCTCTATGATTATAATCTCGTCTCCTGGATTAAGTAATGTGGAAATTGCGGTAAATATTGAAAATCTTGCTCCTGGACTCACAATGATGTTCTCCTGAGACACTTTTGCCGCAAACTTTTTTGAAGTGTATTTTGCCAGTGCCTCTCTGAATGCTGGCATTCCCTTTGCTTGGCCATACTTCACAAACCCTTTATCAAATACTTCTCCCAACGCATTTCTGACAATCTCTGGTGGTGAAAAATCTGGTTCTCCCACCTCCATGTGGATGATCTTTTTTCCATTTTGCTCCAATGATTTTGCTTTAAGAAAAATTGAAAGATGTGTTTGTTTGTTGGATGACTGTACCTTGACTGATTCGTTTAGCAAAAAATTTAAAAATTTTGATGCAATTGTTTCATCAAATCTAAGGTCGTTGCATAATTTTATTACCTTTGATCGAAGATTTTCTTCCCTTGCTTCATCTGTGATCCCCTTTCCGATATTCTTCTTGATGTCTCCGATTTCTTTAGCAATATCTGTCCTGATTTTTAACAATCTGATCATCTCGATGGTTATCTCATCCATCTTGCTACGTAATTCGTTAATATCT
>PFFZ01000017.1:11209-11427 GCA_002781805.1 Nitrosopumilales archaeon CG15_BIG_FIL_POST_REV_8_21_14_020_37_12 | reverse complement strand
ATGAGCAAACCAGGCAATCTCTGGAGAAAAGTTCACGGAAAAATTACTAAAAAACCAACCAACTTTTCATGGTTAATTGAAGAAAAACTTGCAGGTTCTGGAATGCCTACAAGTTTTGACGAATTAGAGTGGATTCTAAATCAAGGCGTCAAATCAATTGTTACAATGACAGAGAATGCATTACCGGAAAACTGGACTAAAGAAATTGGTTACTTGCA
>PFFZ01000017.1:0-11203 GCA_002781805.1 Nitrosopumilales archaeon CG15_BIG_FIL_POST_REV_8_21_14_020_37_12 | reverse complement strand
TACTCCAGATTACACTGCACCAGAAGTGGACAGAATTGACACGACAGTTGATTTTATACATAAAAAAATTTCCGAAAATCAGGCTGTAATGGTACATTGTGCTGCAGGAATGGGCAGAGCAGGTACAATCTTAGCATGTTACTTGGTAAAATATCAAAAATATTCTGCTCAAGATGCAATTAAAAAAGTTAGGAAAGAAAGACCTGGCTCTATTCAATCTGAAGTACAAGAATTAGCTATCATGTATTATGAAAAACATTTGGAAAGCTGAAATATCAAGAAAATTCTGAAACTAGTTTTCCGTCAACAATTTTAATCTTTAGTGTTTTATTTTCTTGAAACACCAAAGTTATTCCACCATCAGAACTAGGATCTTCAACTTTAACGAGTTCTAACATTTTGATCTGATCAAATTTACTCATTTAGTTCACCTATTCAGGAATTGATACTGTTTCTATTTTTCCATCTACAGCCTTGACGAACAAAAACCTGTTATCTTTAAAGATAAAGGTAATTCCACCTTCTTTGTCAGGTTCTTCAACTTCTAGAACTGGTTGTCCTAATAGACCATCGTATTTTGCCATATTGAATATCCAAAAAAGTTCCTTATATCCCTAATTGATTGTGATCTCAATCTCTTTGGAGTTGTTCTTAATGTTTCCTGGTTCAGTGTAATCGTGTTTTTGCCAAGATGCAAATATCTCTGCACCAATCTTGTGTTTTCCCCTACCCAATTCTGATGCCTTACAGGTAATTTTCTCTCTAAAATCAAACATTTCCTGCCTTACCTCTTCTTCAGAAAGTCTAATGAATGGTTCAAAATTCTTTGCAACTTGAACCCAAATTCTTCTATCTTTCATAGGATTAACAAGTTTTGGATTTCTTGTCCAAAAAATAGATGCCTTCCTGTACGTGTCTATGGTTTTTCCAACCTCTTTCTTCCTAAAACCTCCTGATGAAAGTTTTAAACCGTATTTTAGCTTGAATGAAACATCGTTATTGTTGTATGCTTTGGTCCAATTTGCCTCATTGAAGGCGTTTCTAAGGTCTCCTTCAATTGAAAAACTGGCAATAATCTCAATAGTATCGTCAATAGAGTATTCCTCCTTGTTTGTGGTCAATTCAATCCCAGAAATCTTACTTTCAGCCATTCCTGCTCATAATGATTTATATCCACAATAAGTGCTTTTTCCGATTACATGCACGCTCAAGTAATCAATTCAGAACCAAAAGAGATCAGTCTCTCAATCAAAGAAACAGACATTGGAATTCTATATATTATTCAACATGAGCTTCTTAAAGAATCAAGTATTGACTTTGCTGGAGTTATAGTCAAACATCCGCTTACTAATGAATGTTGGATGAAAATCAGTTCAAGTACAAAACCTCTTGCAGAAATCAAAAAAGCAACAGATTCTGCAATAAAAATGGCCGAAGAATTTAAACAATTATTTAATTCAAAAATTCAGGTATAGTAATGAAATTTTGCCCCAAATGTGAGGTTAAATTAAAAAAAAGTGATGCTGGCCTTCAATGCCCCAAGTGCAATTATGTTGAGGGAGAAGAAAACAAACAGGTTAAACAAATAGAGGCTGAAGAAATTCATTCAGAATTCAATGTATTGGCAGAAAATGAAGGCGAAGAGACATTACCAACAATTAACATAGAATGCGAAAAATGTGGACACAATGAAGCAGTATGGTGGATGTTACAAACTAGAAGTGCTGATGAACCTACAACTCAATTTTATAGGTGTACTAAATGTAGATACACTTGGCGTAATTACGCATAACGTTTAACTGGAACAATAAGTTCAACATTATTAGTTTGACTTTCGAAGCAAAAACAAGTGGTTCAGATGATCTTAAGGCCATTATCTCTGCAATTTCTACACTTGTGGAAGAAGCTACTTTTGTAGCAACAGCAGAAGGGATTACATTTCGAGGAATGGATCCATCTCATGTGGCATTGATTGATATTTCATGGCCAAATTCCGCGTTTGAAAAATATGAGTGTGACAGTGATATTAAATTTGGAGTTCGAATTGACGAATTCTCCAAGCTAATTAAAAGAGCAGAAAAAAAAGATAGTATCGAAATCAGCATTTCTGATCAAAACATGTTACTAGTAACTGTTGGAAAAAACAAAAAATACAAAATGCGATTAATTGAAAGTTCTGCAACTGACACTCCATTACCAAAAATCCCTTATGATTCAAAGATTACACTATCATCTTCAAAGTTTGACAAAATTTTAGGCGATGTGCAAGTAGTATCTGATTACTTGACTATGCACACTTCTGATTCTAAAGCTGATTTTTCTGGAAAAGGAGATTCTGGTGAAGTAATTATTGAATTGGAAAAGGATTCTGAGGAAATTCAAGAAATCACTTCTAAAGAAGACAGCACTGGTACCTATAGCCTTGAATATCTAAATCCAGTAGTTAAAGCCGTAGGAACTACCGCTGGTCATATAACGTGTGAATTTTCTAGTGCAAAACCCCTGAGAATAGAGTTTAAAGTAGCAAACATAGGCCGAATTCACTTTTATCTTGCCCCACGCGTGGAAAGTTAAAGCATTTAAAGATTAACTAATTCAGGTATTTTGAATTGAAACTAGTTTTAAAATATGGGGGAACGTCAATCTCTTCTACAAAAGATATACAATTAGTTGCAAATTATGTTAATGCATTATCCAAACATAACAAAGTGGCAGTTGTTTGTTCTGCAACAAGTGGAACAACAGATGATCTAATCGAAATCTCTGAATCCATCAAAAAAGAAAACAAAGGTAAAGCAGAACAGTTAGCATCAAAAATCATCAATAGACATAAACAAGTTGCAAAACAAACCATTAAGAAACCAGAATTAAGAAAAAACCTATTACAAAAATTAGATGAAGACTTTAAAGAATTTAATGCATTAATTGACGGAATGGTTTTGCTAGGGGAAGTAACTCCTAGATCAATGGATTATCTTAATTCGTTTGGAGAGAGGTTGTCAATTAAGCTGGTATCTTCTGCAATTCATGACACGGGCAAGAAATCATCCTCCTTGACTGGAAAGGATGTTGGAATAGTTACAGATTCGAACTTTGGTGAATCTAAGCCTCTAATGGATACAACCAGACTGAGAGTCTCAAAAACAATTGATCTATTATTTTCAAAAAATATAATTCCAGTTATAGGTGGATTTACAGGGGCAGATCAACATGGTCATGTTACTACATTTGGACGAGGTGGCTCTGATTATACTGCTACTATAATTGGTTCGTGTATCAAGGCAGATGAAATTTGGTTGATGAGTGATGTAGACGGTTTAATGACTGCAGATCCAAAAATTGTAAAAAATTCTAAATTGCTCAAGGAGGTATCTTACATAGAAGCAATTGAAATGGCCTTGTTTGGAGCAAAACAGATTCATCCGCGTACTTTTGAACCACTAATTTCCAAAAAAATTCCTATGAGAATTAGAAATTCATTTAACACAAAAAATGAGGGGACATTGGTCACGGCATCTCCTTCAGATTTGGTAAAAAACACTGTAAAATGTGTAAGCAGTATTCGTCATAATGGATTAATCGATATACGTGGGGGAAGTATGGTTGGTACACCTGGTACTGCTGCAAAAATTTTTGCAACATTAGCCAAAGCAGGAATTAATGTCATGATGATCTCACAAAATCCATCCGAATCTAGCATTACTATAGTTGTGAAAAATACAGATCTAGATAAAGCAGTTAATGCATTAGAAATGGAATTGCTTGGCAAAATCATCAAAAAACTTGAGGTAACAACAGATGTTACTATAATTGCGTTAATTGGATCTGGAATGAGGGGTACAGTCGGTGTTGCCTCTAAAGTATTTGGAGCTATTGAGAAAAATAAAATCAATGTAGCAATGATTACTCAAGGTTCATCAGAACTGAATCTAGCATTTGTTGTAAAAAACTCAGACTCAAACACTGCAGTTAAAGCAATACATGATGCATTTAAACTAGATAAAATTAATTAGCCAAAATCATTTAAGGGATCAAAAAATAATCACCCTCATTGAATAAAATAATAATCCTTCTTACAATCGGAATTGCTTTAATTAGTATCATGACCTTATCTACTACATCGAATCAATTTGTAGATGCTGGTTCTACAAAAAAAATACACTTTACTCAAACAATTACGTCTACACAAGATCCTGGTATTGGACATGAAAGCCATCAGTTAGCTCTTATCCTTTCTCCTAACCAAGGCACTCTTTATGACGGTTCAATGACTTTTTCAGCAAGCGAGCCTGTTCAAATTGTTATTTTGCATGAGATTAATGAAACTGATGCTAAAGGTCAACCCACCTGGAGTATTGATGGAAAAACAATTTACGGTTTATCACTAATAGATCTACAAAAAAAATCAGATTCTTTTGAATTTACTGGAGCTGGCCTTGCTTTACACTCTCCAAACTCCAAAGAATTTACTACAACCGTAAGTGTTGATGGATGGATCAGAGGACAACCACCAGAAATAATTATGCAAAAAATTGAATCAAAGAAAACAGAACCGTCATTATTATTATCTAGAACTAATGTCCCAGCCACTATTCCAATGCATAAAGGTCTATACAATGGGGAATCGATTTATTATATTCTTACCGATTCAAGTGATAAAGAATACGGTCAAAAGCTTTCAGAAAAACAAAGATGGAAAGTTGAAACTGCTTCTTCATTATCAAGTACTCCTGAAAACGCATTACAGAAAATTTTTGTTTTTACTAACGGTGTTCAAGGGGATGGAATATATGGATTCCAAGAAGAAATATTTTCAAGCACTCCTTCCCAAGAAACTGAATACTCCGCACTCAATTTAGTTGTTGAAGTAACTTGGAAAAAAGGACAGAATATGGTTCTTTTGGAATCAGTAGATGATGTAATTAATGCACATAAAGGTGGAAGAGTTGAATTTAATGAAACTGGAGTTATACTAAATACTTCACAGATTATTTGGCCTGATGGACAAATGCAAATCAGAGATAGTAACGAAATTACAGATGAATTATCCTATGGAGGTGGTCAAATAACTGAAATTAACAAGGATGAGATGACTGTAACATTTGTAGCCCATCGTGGTTGGGGCCCTGACGGAAGAACAACATATTGTATCATTACAGATGCAACTCCTTCAGCACCAGCTGAAACAATGGGCGTTATTCATTCTACAACGTCTTCAACCCCCATATCAAACGCTGCTGATCTGTTCCAATTCCAAAATGGAATTAAAGGTTCTGGACTACTAGGTTTCCAACCCGGAATTACATCAGCTGCACCTGGTGATGAAAACTATAATCCCATGTGGAAGATCTACATTGTTGAATGGAATGATCCTGAATCAGCAAAAATTTTAGAATCAAAAAATGATATAGATTCATTCAAAAAAGACGACAAGATTACAGTTAGTATAGCACGTCCCATGAATAGTGAGTATATAATTAATTGTCCTTTAATTGATCCATTTCAGTGATCGCTAAAGGGATAAATTACTTAAAATAAAATTTATTTTAAAATGACTGGCAAACTGTACATTGTAGGTGTTGGCCCTGGACATCATGATCATATGACGTTTAGAGCTAAACAAGTAATTGCAGAAAGTGACACAATTGTAGGTTATGAAACATATGTTAATTTGGTTCAAGATTTAATCGAAGAAAAAACAGTCTATCGTTATGCTATGACACAAGAAGTTGAACGTGCTCATCAATGCATTGATTTAGCAAAATCTGGAAAAATAGTATCTCTTGTCTCTAGCGGAGATCCTGGAATTTATGGCATGGCTGGGTTAATTTATGAGACACTCGCAGAAAGAGGCTGGGATCCAAAAGATGGGCTTAAAGTAGAAATTATTCCTGGAGTATCTGCTTTGAATTCATGTGCATCGATAATTGGTTCTCCATTAATGACTGATTTTGCAGTTGTTAGTATGAGTGATCTTCTTGTACCCTGGGAAGTTATTGAAAAAAGAGTAGAATCCGCCGCCCAAGGAGATTTTGTCATTGTAATATACAATCCAGCTAGTAAGAAAAGAATCCATCAACTTCAGGATACAAGAAAAATTCTTTTAAAATACAGAAAACCATCAACACCTGTGGCAATAATCAAAGGAGCTTTTAGAGACTCCCAAACTGTAGTTTTAACAAATTTGGAAGATCTTCCAAACCATGCTGATCAATTGGGAATGATTAGCACTGTTATCATTGGAAACTCTTCCACTTACACTTACAAAGATTTGATGATTAATCCTAGAGGATACAAATCTAAATACAATCTAGAAGAGCAAACCAATCCTAATCTCAGAGTTTAATAGCTCTTTTTTATTGCGTCATAGATCTCTTCGCTAAGATTTAGCTTTTCTCTAATTGGAGAAATAATTTTTACCAAGTAACTCCCTACTGTTTGTTTCAAATCACCAGGGTGTAATTTTCTTTCTTCAAAGTCTTTTTGAAGTTGAGTATAATCTGAATATGATACATTACCGCCAAATTTTTCAGGTCTTTCAACTTTCATTTCTTTAAATTCATGGAAAATTACATGTCTTGAAATTTCTAATAACGGATTATTTTGAATATTTGCTTCTTCACACCATGCTTTACTGATCTTCTTTTTGATCTCATCATCAGTATTATGAACAAATACGCCCGAATTTGGATCAGATTTGCTCATTTTTCCTAAAATTTGAGAATCATTGCCTTCATCTGGTTTTGACAAACCTGGTAATAATTTATGATGAACTGCAACAGGCACTTTCCACTTCATTTTTGGAAATATTTCCCTTACCAACATGTGGATCTTTCTTTGATCCATACCTGCATGAGCAATATCTACATCCAACGAGTGAATATCTACAGCCTGCATTGGTGGGTACAGTAATTTTGCAAGATCAATCTTTTCTTCATTTTCTGAACGGCCCATTATTGTCAGAGTTCTCATAGTTCTTGCAAGTGACATATGTTTGGTAAATTTTACTAATTCAGACCAGTATTCTGTTTTTTCTTGATAAAGCTCAGAACCTAGGACAATTTTCACTTCAGGACATACAATTTTAAAAGCATCGTGATAATATTTTGAAACTTTTGAAATGATCTCCCAATCTCCACCAAGCTTGTCATTGATCAATGTGTGCCAGTCTGCAAGAAATACCGTACACTTTACACCAGCTTTTACAAAATCATTAATTTTAAAACCAGTACTAATCAAACTACCCAAATGCAAAAAACCTGATATCTCCAAACCGATGTAGTGTTTTGGTGATGAGTTTGTTTTGAACAAATCTACTAGCTCATCATGAGTAACTACTTCTTCAGTTGGAGGCCGTTCAATCAAATCAACTTTTTCAGTAATATCCAAATCAAATCAATTCTGAGAAATATGCCTATAAAGCTATTTAAAAAATTGATTACAAACATACAATTTGTAATATTTGAATACTAGATAATTCAAAAAGAGTTATGACTCTTGAAGAAGGCTTGGAACTTATTGAAAATTATAAAAAAGGACTTCAAAAATTTCTTGAAACATTACCAGAACAGTCAGTACAACTGGGTCCAGAAATAATCAAAGTGTTAACAATGAATTCAAAAAATGAAATAGCAAATTTAGATGCAATTGAAAAAGCTCTAAAAAGACAACCCCAATATGAATCTGGATTGAATTCTTAAAAATTATTTACAAGTTTTCTTGTGCTTTCTTAATTCTTCATTTGTATGAAATTCATTACCACATGTCCTACACTTCTCATTTTTTTTGTTGTGTGCCTTTTCTTCGTGCTTTTTTAATCTCTCTGAATCTGGCAAAACGGTTCCACATTTTTTACATTTTGTACCGTTTGAACTAGAACTAAAGAATCCCATTACATCATAGAATGATTGTTCTAATAAAAAAACTACTTGTAAATTCTTATTATTCCACTTTCTACTTTGAACTCAATGATCAGAATATTTTCATAGCTAATAATGTCGTAAATTTTTATGGTTTCGCGACATTTTGAGGAAAAATTCAGAAAATTTTGTTCTCTAAATAACATAAAATGGAATCAAAAAACCCACAAATGGAATAAACCATTCCATCCCAAGACAAAAAATATTTGGATTCCATCAGAGAATGGTGATTTTCTAAACTCGATTAGGCCAAAGGAAAAAGGATATTATGATTGTACATTTGAGGGTTGGTCTCTTGGTGATCCTAAAAATGAATTTTGTTTATGGTGTGGCAGAATAATTCCCGAAACACGAAAAAATGATCCACGCGCAAAAAAAGTCAAATTTTGTAACTCCATGCATAGAAAAGCATTTGGCAAAGTCAAATCTGATCAAGAAAAACTAGGAAAACTATTCAATTTTGAAAAATAATTAAGTTAATCATCCAAATTTTTCCGTGGCTTAGTACTAAGATAAAATGCATGGGCGCTTATGATAAATGCTGCAAGAAAAACTTTTGTTGCAAAAACAAGATTCCATGGTCTTTGAGGATCAGGATATGCTATAGACAATCTGTCTATATCTGGAATCTGTCCACCAATCATGCCGGCTGTAATATGTGCATTCAGTACCGTAAAGTTGTACAATACTTCATAGAATGTAATAATTGTAAATCCTAAGAGCATTAATTGCAGTAGTGCCATTTTTACCCCAACAATCTTATTGCCTGCGGTTCTTTTCCACCCAATTCTAGAAACACAATACCAACCGATTATAGTCGAAAAAAATATCCATGTTGAGACTCTGGCAAAATTCTCAAACGGGATTTCTGTATTGTGAATAGCCTCACCCATAACATATGTTCCATTTTCAATCCATTCAAGCGTTGTAACATAAACTCCAAATACTAATGATGTAACCATGATGAATCCACATACATAGAAAATGTAGAGATAAACTCTGTAACCTGGATCGTTTTTTCCAAGATGTTGTGATTTCATTATGCGATTTTCCAAATTTTGAAATATAAAAATTCATACGAATTTGATGAGATTTATAGACTAGTTATAAGGAGAATTGCTATTGAATATTGCAATCAATATACCATTTGTAGGAAAAGAAGAAATTTTTGCTGTTACTTCCGTACTAAAAAAGGGTTCACTTACCTCAGCTGCAAATCATGGAGGAAAACATGTTCAGGAGTTTGAAAAATTGGCCGCAACCTTTGTTAAATCAAAATATGCCATTGCTGTGAATTCTGGAACAGCTGCACTGCAAGCTGCACTTTATGCTTTAGATATAAAAAAAGGTGATGAGGTACTAGTTCCTTCATTTACTTTTGTTGCAACTGCTAATGCAGTCGTATCTACTGGAGCAAAGCCTGTCTTTGTTGATATTCTTAAGGATAACTACACTATGGATCCTAGTGACCTTAAAAGAAAAATCACCAAAAAAACAAAGGCAATCATACCAGTTCATCTATACGGTAATGTTGCATATGTAGATAGAATTTCAGAAATTGCAAAAAAATATAGTCTAATGATCGTAGAAGATTCTGCACAATCACTCGGTTCGACTTTTAGGGGGAAGCATACCGGAACATTTTTTGATTTAGGGTGCTACAGTATGTATCCTGCAAAAGTTATGACTGCAGGTGAGGGCGGATTTATTGTGACAAATGACAAAAATCTACGAGACAGATTACTAATGATTCGAAATCATGGGATGGTTCATGGATATGATACTAAAATATTCGGATTGAATCTTAGATTACCAGAAATCAATGCAGCAATAGCATCCATACAAATGAAAAAACTTCCAAAATTTCTAGCAGCAAGAAAAAAAAATGCCACTTTACTTTCTAAGATATTATCTGATTTAAAAATTGGAATCCCAACTCAACGACAATATGAAAATGTAAATTGGTATCTGTATACAATTAACATTGCAAATAGGAATAAAGTTTTGAAAAAACTTAATCAGAAAGGAATTGGTGCTGCAGCATATTACCCAACCCCAGTCCATAAAACTCCTTTTTACAAACAAAAAATTAGATTACCCATAACTGATTGGGCAGCATCTAGGGTATTATCACTACCAATTCATCCAAAAGTTACATCCAAAAATATAGAATTTATAGCCAGATCCCTTCGTGAAATACTAAATGAATGATATTGGAAATATTATTGGTACGTTATGCAAAATAATTCTTCCAATCCCGGAAGAATCATACATTGGAAACAATTCTTCATCTATAGCCATATGCACTCTATCCAGCATTGACTTGCTCAAAAATATTGCAAATTCTGAAATTTTGAACCACATTTACATTGTAGGCAGACTTTTTTCTGAGAATAAGGGAATTGATTCTATCATCAAATATGTTAATAAAAATAAAAACATCAAGACCATAATTGTGTGTGGCAAAGAAGTATGGGGTCATAAAGCAGGGCATTCATTATTTGCATTACACAAAAATGGCATTGATGATAAGGGAAAAATCATTGGCTCAACAAGCCCAGAACCACTACTTGGTGTAACGCAAGATGAAATCCATTATTTTCAAAAAGAAGTTGTACTGGTAGATATGATTAACGAAACAAATATTGAAGCAATAAAACAAAAAATAATCAGTTAATATCCATTTCTTTGCCTTTCACGATTAATTTTATTTTTTTTCTTATATTGATCTAAGATGTCATCTGGAGTCAAATTCAGTTCTAATGATGCTTGAACGACAAAATGCCATATGTCAATTAGTTCTTCTCTTGCTTCATCTTCGTTAAATAGCGTTGGAGTTTTCCACCATTTCCAATTTGTAGTTCTCTGTAATTCTACTGCCTCATGTATGATTGCAGTACATAATGCAGAAACTTTACCTTCAGAGTCTTTTGGATATCTATCCAACTTCATCATATCGGATAACCCTTTTTGCAATTTGAATATAGTTTCTAAACGATCATCCTTTTGTGAATTTTCTTGTGACATGCTTGATAACATTTGAAAACAACTGAACTTAAGTTTTTTTAAAAACGAATCATTTTTTCATATGTTCTAACTCTTCTTAAAATATCGGATTTTCTTAAATTTAATAATCCGTCTAAACCATATCTTTCCACTGCAAAAGAACCTAAAACATTTCCATACACTACTGCTTTTTTTATTTCTGATAAATTAGTTGAGTTTTTACTTGCAAGATATCCAATCATTGCACCTGCAAAAGAGTCTCCTGCACCTGTAGGATC
>PFFZ01000004.1:9808-11489 GCA_002781805.1 Nitrosopumilales archaeon CG15_BIG_FIL_POST_REV_8_21_14_020_37_12 | reverse complement strand
GCGGTTGAGATGGTACATAATTTTACACTAGTTCATGACGACATTATGGACAATGACGAAATGAGGCATGGCGTTCCAACAGTACACAAGAAATATGGAATGCCTGTAGCAATTCTTGCAGGCGACGTGCTATTTTCAAAAGCATATCAGATAATTTCAGATGCAAATCTATCAAGTAATGCAACAAACCAACTAATTTCAAGACTAGCAAAGGCATGCGTAGATGTTTGTGAAGGTCAACTGCTTGACATCAAGATGGCAGAGCAAAGGAAGATTCCATCACAGGCAGAATACATTACGATGATAGGCAAAAAAACAGCAGCTTTGTTTGATGTTTCATGTGCAATGGGGGCAATTTGTGCGACAAACAAACCAAGAGACATTACAAATCTTTCATCATTTGGAAGAAACTTGGGAATTGCATTTCAAATCACAGATGATCTAATTGGAGTAATGGGAGATCCAAAAATTACTAAAAAACCAGTAGGAAACGATCTTAGAGAGGGTAAAAAGTCACTCCCAATTTTATTAGCAATAAAAATAGCGAAAGATAATGACAAAAAAACTATTTTGAAGGCATTTGGAAATCCAAAGGCTAGAAAAGATGAACTCAAAAAAGCTGTAGATGTAATACGCAGACTTGGAATTGAGGAAAATGTACGGAATCAGGCACTAAAATACGCAGAAAAAGCTAAAAAATCACTTTTGGTTTATTCTGGCCCTTCCAAAACAGAACTGATCAACCTGTTAGATTTTGTAGTAAAGAGAAGTTTGTAGATACATGTTATGTTAAAAAAATTGATAATCAGATTTCATTAAAAATTAGTGAAACTATGCAAACGAGTCAATTAGTATAAAAAAGCCCCAAAGTAACGACAACATGAATCAACTTGGACAGTGAGCTTCGAAAAGAGATTAGAAAGATTGCTTTACAAAATGCATTTGAACACGAGGGAAAAACCCAAGATAAAATAATTTTAGCAAAAATTCTTGGAACAAAACCAGAGTTTAGAACAAAAGTAAAAGAAATTATCGGAGATATTTCCGAAATTGTCTCATCAGTCAATCAATTATCATTAGTACAACAACAAAAAGAAATTGAGGAAAGTTTTCCAGAAATTCTAATTCCAAAAGAAAAAATCGAAGAGAGAGAAGGGCTTCCTCCATTATCAAACGCAGAACAAGGCAAAGTCATTACAAGGTTCCCCCCAGAGCCAAACGGATATCCACACATAGGACATGCAAAAGCTGCAATAATCAATGCAGAATATGCAAAAATGTATGGCGGAAAATGCATACTTAGAATAGACGATACAAATCCTGAAGCAGAAAGAATGGAATATCATGCAGCAATCAAGGTCGGACTCGATTGGTTAGGAATTCATTTTGACAAGATAAAGAATACTTCTGATGACATGGAATTATTTTATGAGAAAGGAATGGAGCTAATCAAATCTGGAAAAGCTTACGTTTGTACTTGTAAAAGAGACGACATAAGCAAAAACAGGAGGGAGCGCAAATCTTGTAAATGCAGTATGGGAGACTCTAAACAAAACATCCAAGGATGGGAGAAGATGTTTGAAAAATACAAACAAGGAGATGCCATTGTAAGATTTAGAGGAGACATGAAAGCAGACAATGCAGTTATGAGAGATCCTGTATTGTTTAGAATAATAGAGGA
>PFFZ01000004.1:1175-9749 GCA_002781805.1 Nitrosopumilales archaeon CG15_BIG_FIL_POST_REV_8_21_14_020_37_12 | reverse complement strand
CAATTGAGGATAGTAATGACGGAATTACGCACGCTTTCCGTTCCAAAGAATTTGAATTAAGAAAAGAATTGATTGATGCAATTTTAGACGCTTTGAATATGAGAAAACCCCATCAAGGATTCTTTTCAAGATTAGAGTTCAAAGGAATGCCGATCTCAAAGAGAATTCTCAGACCTTTAATTGAAGAGGGAAAAGTATCATGGTACGATGATCCACGGCTTCCCACGTTAGAGGCATTAAGAAGAAGGGGAATAAAACCAGAGGCAATAAAAAAATTTATTCTGTCACTAGGTTTGACAAAAGCAAATACGTTAGCTCCATTTGATGCATTGGAGGCATTTAATAGAAAGTTTGTTGATGCAGACAGCATTAGACTATTCATGGTTTTGATGGCAAAAAAACTTGTTGTGAAAAAATTACCGATGTCATTTGTTGAAATTCCTAATCATCCAGTCAGGGATATCGGAAAACGAAAAATTGAGATTGATGAAAATTTTTTCATTTCGGGAGAAGATGCACAGAACATCAAAGTAGATTCTATGATCAGATTGATGGGATTGGGAAATATCAAAATTACAAAAATAGGGGAAACATTTGAAGGTGAATTTGTAGGAGATGGTGATTCGTCAGATATTTTAAAAATTCAATGGGTACCACAAAAAAATGCTCACCAAATAAAATTGATGGTTCCAAAACAATTATTCATCGATGAGGAATTTAATGAGGAAAGTTTAGAAGAATTAGAGGTTTATACAGAGCCACATTACTTACAATTAAAAGAAGGAGAAGAAATTCAATTTGTCAGATTTGGATATTGTAGAAAAGATTCACAAAATCAAGCGATTTTTACACACAAGTAAGTGAAATAATTATGAAGATAGCACGCTTGTTAGATGAAAATACCGAAACTTATGGAATTGTAAAAGGCGACAGAGTTGCAACAAAAGATGAAATCACATACCAAACAGGAGTCCCCATACCTCAAAGCGTCAAAGATTTCCTATTTGATGGATGGTTTGAAGAGGTAAAAGAGCACCTTGAAAATCTCCCATACTCTGAAAGTATTTCAAAATTCAAACTACTCAGCCCCATTCCAAATCCTAACAAGATCATTTGTCTTGCATTCAACTATACAGATCATGCTGCAGAGCAGGGATTACAGGCTCCAGAAGATCCTGCCATAGTAATCAAACCCAGAACTGCATTAAACTCTACAGATTCAGATATTATATGTCCAGATTTTGTAACTCAACTAGATTATGAAGTGGAACTAGCCATAATTATTGGGAAAAACTGTAAAAACATCTCAGAAAGTGAAGCAAAAGAAGCAATTTTTGGATACATGGTGTTCAACGACGTATCTGCAAGAGACATCCAGTCAAAAGACAAGCAGTTCACAAGAGGGAAGAGTTTTGATTCATTTGCACCCTGTGGACCATGGATTACTACTGCAGATGAGATCAGTGACCCTCAAAATCTCAGACTAACCACCAAAGTAAACGGGCAAGTTCGACAAAATTCCTCCACCAGTAAAATGTTCATAAAAATTCCAGAGATTGTCTCAAAAATTAGCAAAGTTATGACACTGGAAAAAGGAGACATTATTTCTACAGGTACTCCTGCAGGAGTGATGTTAAACAAACCAAATGCAGTGTTTCTAAAAGATGGCGACAAAGTAGAAATGGAGATTGAAAATGTTGGAATTTTGCGAAATACTATAAAATTTGTAAAAACTGACTAGTTCAGTGGCTTTTTCATAAGATGAAAAGAGATTCGCGGTTCCAAGTGTTCAAGTTTTGGTAAATCTTCTTTTGTCAAAATCTGTATTCTTTCATAGTTATTTTTAAAGCCAAAATCTTGTAGATATGAAATTAGATTGAGAGTATTTTTTTCACAACCAGAATGTAATGTTACAATTAGTGTTTTTTTGAAGTGTTCTGAATCAGTTAAAATTGCAAGAGACGTGTTTTTTTCTTGATTGGAATAAACAAGTCGATTATCATCTGACAAACGCCTAATGGCTTTTTTATCTAACTTTATCCATCGCCAAGATCTAACATAATGTGAAATAAGGCTTGTTTCATGGACATTTCCAAACTTTACATTATAATTTTCAGATGGTTTTGGAAGTAATGAATAGAATTTCCAAGTTTCATGTATTTTATAATCTAGGTTTTTGGCCATCAACAGAGAAGCCATATTTTCTATGTCTATTAGCATAAATGCAAGATCAAGTTTGTTTTTTATTGCTAAAGACTCTACATGAGATATTAACTTTGAGGCAAGCCCCTTTCTTCTGGCAGAATCTTCAATTCTTATTCCTTCTAGCCATACTTGATTATTTGAGAAAAATGCATGACACATACCCACAGGTTTTTCAACATCAATTACGAACAGATTTTCTTCATCAAGCCAATAATTCCAAACATCTTTGATATAATCACCCCATGAAAAAGTATTCTTACAAAATTCCAAAATCACGTTTTTATCAGCAGGTTTTGCCTCTCTAATTATCATTCTTTAATATACGAAAAAATATTAAGAATAAAAAGGCTAGAAAATCATGGTTAAGATTATTGCAGGAAAAATTTCCGACATAACACCTGGAAAAATGGTTAAAGTGTCAATAGATGGAAGAGATATTTTGGTTGCAAATATTGACGGAGTTTACTGTGCAGCAGATGATTCATGTACGCATTCGGGTGCAAGTTTGTCAGAAGGCAAACTGGAAAACGGAATTATAACTTGTGGATGGCACGCAGCACAATTTGATTGTAAAACTGGAAAATTAGTTAAATTTCCTGCAAAAATAAGAGATTTGACGTCATACAAGACAAGTGTAGAATCTGATGATGTCTTCATAGAGGTGTAACTTTATACTTCGAATCATATATGGAGATATAGAAATGGTTGATGACAAGCAAAACAAGGAATCGATGAAAGAAGCAATAGATACATTAAATCAAATTGCATCCAACAATTCAACACCCAAAACAATCAAAAAATCAATTGCGGATTTGATTGTAGATTTGAGCAATGAAGAATATTCATTATCTGTAAGAGCAGCAAACACAATTAGTCTGCTAGATGATGTTACACAAGATCCTAACATGCCATCATATGTAAGAACTCAGTTATGGCAGGCAGTATCCAAATTGGAAAGCATAAGAGAATAAATCATCTGATGTTTTAACCCATATATTGAAAATAGAAGAATATTTCAAATCACTCCCTGAAAACATCCTAAGCGGAGAAGATGTCCAGCTTTCTGACAAATCATTTAGAGATATTTTCAGTTTTGCGGATTTGAGAGAAGATGATATTTTCTATCATCTTGGATGCGGAGATGGTAGAGGAATAGAAATTGCATTAGAGGAATACAGAGTAAAAAAGGCAGTAGGGATCGATGTCAATAAGGAAAAGATCATACAAGCAAGAAACAATCAGAGCAAAAACTCATCGGTTGAACTAATCTGTGAGGACATTCAAGATTCAAAAATTTCTGATGCCACAGTAATTCTCTTTTGGTTTACTGATGAAGAGATCATCAACAGCATGATGAAAAAATTTGAATTGTTGAATCCCGGTACAAGAGTCATTACAATCTGGGGGCCGTTACCGGAGTGTCTTCCTGAAAAAGTAAAATTTCCTTACATTATCAACAAAGTACCATTCAAGAAGGCAAACAGTTTACAAGAACAAACATTATCAGTTTTTGGTGTAAAATGTGTGGATTTTGTGACAGCATGGGAATTTGCTGAGAGATACACCAAAGCGATAGGAACAAATGTAAAAAACGACAGATTCCTTACAATAATTCAGACACTCATAATTTGGATCAATGCAAAAAAGCTTGGAGTTTCTTGTGGAGACGAAGTTCCAGAATCCATAAAAACTTACATCAACATAATGAAAACACATTTTGATATTGACTTTGAACATCTTTTAAAAGAATAATTTTTGTGCAATCCTTTTATTTTGTGAACGCATAGTCCATCTATGGAAGGCAGAATCCACATCAATGTATCTGCCATAGATTACGATCAGACAAGTAAAGCATTATCAAGACAGCTATACCTGTTAGAGGAGATGGTTCACGGACAAGATGATTTTGCCATGACAGATTCAGAATTTGCATTTGGATGGCATTTTTTTGTTGTAAGCGTAAATCGTTCATTGGTTGAGAAATTAGTAGACCAAATGGGCTCAGAATTTGATAGGTTAAAGGGAAAAGGAATGGAGAAAAAATTTCTCACATGGCTAACAAACAATGTTGAAGGAAAAACTTCAAGGTTCAAGCTTGCTATAAAAGAAGAGATGGAGTCTAGCAAATACGGAATTTTCTAACAGAGCAAGATCATTTTAGCCATAAATTTACTCGTTATCACAAATAGTAAAAAAAGAATCAACATTAGTAAATTGAGAGCCTTGTGGTTTGAATACGAGATGTCTAGATCTTATCTACTCTTTTAATTTACTCTCTTTGAATACATCAGAACCATACCAACAGTATCTAAAGTAATCCAGACACCATTCATGAAACATTGGATCATCACCATATAACATCTCAGTGATGTCTGCCTCGCCTTCTATTGTAGGAAACATCAGACATGCTTCTTTTTCATTTAATACCAAAACAGTCTGAACACTTTTGCCCATCTTTCTTTCAACAAGACCATTTTCGAGGAGTTTGTCAAATCCTAGTTTTTTAAGTAATGCCTTTCTCCCCTTTGGTACCACAATGTGTTCATCAAAAATATACTGAAACTTGATTCCTTTTTTGACGCGGTTGATTAGTGGTTCAATCAAGTCTAATGGAACCTCAGATAATATTTCATAGATGTATTCATCTGCATTTTTGTAGATAGATTTCCATTGCTCCAGAGTTTTAGAAACACCTTTGATGTATTTTCCAGATGCAAGCTGTCCTGCCCTCATGATAAACTTGGTGGGAAGATCTCCAAATGTGTGATCTTCAAAATATTTTCTATTTTGAGACAAGAATACTATGGATGGAACTTGGGTACACATGGTTCTTCCAAATGTGGTCAGCCCATACTTTCCATCTTTGCCTTTTTCAATCAAACCAGTCTCTTCTAAACGAGTAAAATTTCGGTGGACTTCTTGTTTTGTCACATCTATATCTTTTGCAAGAAATGTTGCAGTGGTTCGTTCCTGTAGTAATTTAAATAAAATTTCTAGTCTTTGAGAGCTTGCAAGTTCTAAAAAATTTTCAGATGCTTTATCATACAAGTCACTCATAGTTTTCCCTAGTTTTTTCAGTATAAAAAACAAGACAGAATGATGGATTTTAAATCCAGTAAATCAAATAGGCGTCATTCTATTACCATACCTAAAATCATGCAAAAAATGTCAGTTTAGGATATAGAAATTGAATACTTCATTCTGAGTATTTTACACTTTTATGAGAACAGAGAGGAAGTCACAAAACATCATAAAAATGGAAACAGGACTTAGTGAGTTTTTCTCAAGATGAACTGCATTAGAACTTCTTTAGGATAGTCAATGCCATGTTCTTCTTCAGTATGTTTTCCAAACTCTTCAATTATTTGTTCAATATTGCCTTCAGCTATGAAATCACATTCAAAACCATAGTCATTGCATCGTAATTTTACCAATCCAAGCTTTTTTTTAATTTGATTCTAATATACTTCAGTTAACAATGTTAACTAGTATTCAATTGTCAATTGATAATGCAGAAGCAAATAGGGAATATGGCATCTAGTGAAGTAAATGAAACCTAGGATGAATTGAACGCGATATTTCCTGTTGGAGTAGGTGCTTCTGCATTAATGGTTTTTACATTTATCGGTATTTAGGAGAAACTTAACAATGTTAATTTAATTTTATTAAAAATCTTGTTATAATATTCTTATGAAGAAGGGAGATAAACTAGAGGAATCAAACATTGTAGGTGGAGAGGAAGAGTCATTGAGATTGGAGAAATTTCAGATAGGCAGGAAAAAATTTGCATAAGTATGATTTTACAATAGAATTATGAGTACCGTAAACCAAAGTAACAATGTTAAGCACATGCTAAATACTGAAGGAGTGAATAACAAAAGCTGAAAATGATCAGAAATTTTAATACCACACCAGACACAAGCATTTTAGAAAGTATGAAATCTCATTTTAAGATAAAGGAGGCATTATGATTTGCCAGATATTGGAAAAGACATACTAAGTTCGATGGATCTTTTTATTGAAAAAATTCAGCACCTAAAAGGTGTCATGTTGGGTGTTTCGCTGTCTGCCCTTATTTTGGCACCATTAGCCATTGGAATCTCAACATATCTCATTACACACCCAAATTTTTTCCGTTTGGTTGAAAACGAAAGTGAATTTGCAACATTGTTGATAATTCTATTAACAGTTGTTTTGGTAACTTCGGGAGTTTGGTTGGTAACAGGTCTGCAACAATTTAGATCCCTTAACTCATGGAATAGAAGGTATTACAACTATCTAAAGAGAAAAGAAGATTTGGATAAGAACATTTCATCAAAATTTCATCTAGATGAAGAATAGGCATCCAAGTTTGGTCACAGATGAAGATTTACCACCTCTTGGAAACAGTTTTTCGTAAGGCTCAAGAATTTCGCGACAAAAATCCATTCCCTTGCTTGTTACTTTAAAAATAGCAATTGTTCTTTTTCCATCCATGTTTTCAAGTCGTTCTATCATTTGATTTTGTTCTAGATTATCCAAGATGGATTTATGTTTGGAAATGTTTAATCCACAAAAGCTAAACAAGGCAGTTTGGTTAAGCTCTCCATATTCTGAAAGAGTGAGAATGATATCTTTTACAATATAGATTCTGTCTCTGTATTTTTTAGGGTCTGCCAATAATCATTATTAAAATTATTAGACTTTAACTATTCTCAATATTTTTAATAATTAACAATGTTAAGCAACTGCTTATAATCTCAAATCCTTTAGTTAATTATGAAATCAGGGTTATCAATTAAGAAGAATCTGCTAAAAAATATTTTCAAGAAAGAGGAAGAATTCTCTAATAAATGCAGAATTTGTAATATGGAGTTTACAGATTCTGAAAGGACAAAAAAGCACATGGTAAAAGCCCATTCAAAACCAAAACGTGAAAGACAAACTCGTTGAGATGGCCAGAGCATACGTGATGATGTGTTGTGATGTAGGCTCTGAAAGAGAGGTAATTTCAGCATTAAAAAATGTAGAAGGTGTAAAAGAAGTCCATGGAACGCTAGGGCTTTACGATGTTATTGCCCAGATAGAAGTTGACGCTGAAGAAAAAATCCAGAAAATTGTCACAGGAGTTATTCGAAAAATACCCAAGATTCACACTACAGTGACTCTGACTCGTTCAGAGTCAGGAGAGTTGTTTGAAGCGTCTGAGAAATTAATCGGAGTTATGCTGGGACAAAACCTTGTACAAGCATATGTTGTTATGTACTGCGACAGAGGTGAGGAATACGCCACATTAAAGAATTTCAGTCACATTCCAGAAGTCAAAGAAGCAGATGTCGTATTTGGATATTATGATGTAATTTGCAAAATTGAGGCATCAGATGAGAAGACATTAGAAAGGATAATTACCAAAGCGATACGAACATTACCACACATTAAAACCAGCATGACATTAAATATAATCAAAGAATAAGAATCTGAATTATTAAAAAATTAAGGTGTTGCAAATCCAGAACATATGCTGTCATCTAACCACCACATAACAATAAAATTTGTCTAGATCACGAGTCTTGACTTATCTTATTTGTATGACTAGAGTCATTTTTCACGGCTTCTTTAACCCTATTCTCAATCTCTACGATGTGTGCATCCCTACAACTATCGTGGCAAAACTTTTCATTAGTTCCATCAAATGACTTTCCACAGTGATGGCATACCAGTTTCAATTTTTCCCTTGTTTTACTATACAGGCAAAATACTAAAAGAAATTGGTACAAGTTTCAAAAACTCTTATCGTCATACTGATTTACAATTATTCTTGACAGACACAAAGCCCACAGTGGAAATTAAAGCAGTTCCTCCAACAAATTTCCTTTTTCATCTACGTGTCTTATGTACAGAATTGAGTCAGAGTATCCTATCCATATTTGTGTAGAATCATTCAAGTCATACACATAGATGTGAATTCCACTGCCAATGTCTGCATCAGGTTGACCAAACATATCAAAAATCTCATCAATATCTGGTGAGGTTAAAAGGATATTTCTAAAATCACTTAGTGTTGTGTCTGGCCCTTTTTCAGAAAGAGTATGTTCTGCATTTTCATGATTTGCCCATCCTCTTTCAATAAGATTGGTTTTAGTTTTTTGGGTAACACATGCAGGAGAACCATCATATTTTGTGACAAGAATCAGATGTGCCTTACACATTACATTTTCTGGATATATTCCAGACATCAGCTGTTTTAAGGGCGGAATAACATCAGGGGAATTATTTTTTGATATTTTTAAAACCGCAACATAATCAGCGGGGTTTATTGTCAGAGTATTATTTGAGTAGGGTTTTACGTCAATTAATTGTATTTGATACTTGTCAAACACGGAAACTGTT
>PFFZ01000004.1:786-1113 GCA_002781805.1 Nitrosopumilales archaeon CG15_BIG_FIL_POST_REV_8_21_14_020_37_12 | reverse complement strand
ATTATTGAGATCAATTTCGTCAGTGCTATCTTGGAATATTTCAAAGGCCAAACGAATTTGTCCTTCCCACGCACATATCACATCAGAGGGACATCTAGAGTCCTCCAATACTTCTAAAAATATCACTGTGAGATTTTCAGATGCAAACTCTGCATGTTGTTGTAGTTGTATCTCAAATACAATTCCGGATTCTGAAATGTCTTGCACAGATTGAGCATTAGCAGGTAAGAGTGCAATGCCTACAAAAATCAGAAAAAACACAGAATGTTTTATCATCATATTCTCAGCAGAAGATCCTGATCCTTTCTATTTCTAGTGGAGTGCCTT
>PFFZ01000004.1:0-778 GCA_002781805.1 Nitrosopumilales archaeon CG15_BIG_FIL_POST_REV_8_21_14_020_37_12 | reverse complement strand
ATTACAGCATGGGCATCGAATGAACCATCTCTCAAAATAATAGTCACAATTTCTGCAGAAACTTCCACCCTCATGATATATTCTATTCTTGCTTCCTTGAATAAAGTCAGTGCAGATGTTCTTGCATTGATTCACATATTGTTTCAAAGTTTACAGATTCATAAGTTCTTCTAATCTTTTGTCAAATAGACGGTGTGAGGTAGTCGGTCTGGGAAAAACCTCCACCTGTCTATTTGATTATGCTAAAACAAATTCAGATAAAAGTAGAACTGATGAATCGTTCATATCAATTATTAGAATGTTCTAAATACTAAATTGCAATAACATGATCAATTGGAACTGTCACCAAGTAACAACCGTTGTTGGTCTTAAGTTCCAATTATTATCGTTTCAATATCGTAGAATTCAAAGTCATTAAAAATACATTATTAATGGCAAAGATTCCAATATACGAGTTGGCCGTAGAACAGAAAAAGAAAACATAGACAATGTCATTTAGATTAAATGGCCATATTCTAGGCAAGTCAAGAAGAGAATCAGAATCTCAGGGAATAAACTTGAATGTGTTGGCAAATAAGATTTTTACAAGATATGTAGAGTTGGATATGTTCGAACCCAAGGTAGGAATGGTAGGAATGGTACCAATAGCAAAACCCATAGTAAGCGTATTATTTGAAAAACTAACAGAGAAGGAAACAATTGAATTAGCAAACAAGATTGGTCACGGCATAGTATCAGACATTGTCACATTTATGAAGAGGACTTGTGAATCAAGCAA
>PFFZ01000080.1:10230-11450 GCA_002781805.1 Nitrosopumilales archaeon CG15_BIG_FIL_POST_REV_8_21_14_020_37_12 | reverse complement strand
GTTTCTAAAAGGCGCCAAAATCCCAAAATGCAAGACACTGATTACAGAGTGCACGTTTGGGTTACCTGAGTTTGTCTTCCCAAAAATTGAAGATACTCAAAAACATGTCAATGAATTAATTTCTGATCTTTATGGAAAAGGAATTCCTGTGATCCTGATGGGTTATCAGCTGGGAAAAGCTCAGACGCTTACTCAAATCTTTGGACATTGGGGTCCCCTGTACTTTCATGATTCCGTAAAGCAGATGAACTTACTGCATCAAAAACTTGGCATATCTCTAAATGACGGCATTGGACACACTGAGGCTCAAAAAAGTGGACTGCTTGATAAAAAGCCGTGGGTGATGATAGCGCCGATGATGTCCTCAAAGAGTGCATTTCTTCAGGAGATGAAGTCAAAATACAATGCAGTTACAATTGGGTTTAGTGGCTGGGCGCAATCTTCACGATTTGCATTTGGGAGGAGAACCGACTATTCAATTCCAATGAGTGATCATTGTGACTTTAATGAACTAGTTGACATGGTCGTAACGTCTGGCGCAGAACAAGTTTACACGATTCACGGGTTTGTTGAAGAGTTTGCAGAGCATCTTAGGAAGATGGGAATTAGCGCCCAACCGCTGCGTGAAGATTCTTTGGATGACTTTATCTAGTTGAAAACTTGTTGCATTCGCAATCTGATACCAGGCATGTTCCTGTGTTCCTGATGTGATCATGTGAGAAGTGTTTGCACTTTACATTTTTGCAGATTCTTCTTTGCGCCTCTCTGCTTACAACTGCCTGTGCAATGGCGTTGGCTTTTTCCTTGGGGTATCCTTTTTTGTCCATATAGTAGTGAACAATTCTGTTGTAAAGTAATTCTGGGTTGAACTGTTTTTCTAGCAACTATTTTCCGCCCTGTGAAGGGATGTAGTGCAATGATATGGTCGAGCGAATTTTTGGGATTTTTCTAATTTTACTTGTGATTATCGTATCTAACTCGTCTTTGGATTTTGACTCCACCTTGCAAAAAATATCATAAATCCCATATGTCCCTCTGACCTCTTTTACCTCTGAAATCTTCATGATTTCCTTGATGATGGCTTCCTCTGCTCCAAGGTCGCATTGTATCAGGATATATGCAATTTCCATAGCTATGCTCCAATGCTTCCTCTTCTATGTTTTATTCCTTTATGGCATCTGCAACCACATGAAGGCACATCACATTTGCTTTCATACATT
>PFFZ01000080.1:5919-10190 GCA_002781805.1 Nitrosopumilales archaeon CG15_BIG_FIL_POST_REV_8_21_14_020_37_12 | reverse complement strand
CTCTTTATTTTGTCTAATAATCTGTTTGATTTTCCATCTGAATTTTGGATGATTTTCAAAATTCTGTACTTGTTTCTGGCTATTCAGTTATTAAGTGCCAAGTTCCTAACATCTTCATGTGTGAAACATTAGATGAAATCCATTCTGCCCAGATGGCTATGGTTATCGCAAGACTCAGAAAGCAAAAAGCACAACCTGAAGAGCAGCAATTCCTTATCTGCTCGGCATAGATCTCAAAATATTTCATAAATTATTAAATACAGAAGATGAAGCCAAATACCGCATACTTCAAATATCCTGCATTCAAACAATACTAGTGCTAAAAATATTCCTGTTTTCTCTGATTATGATTTCTATCTTACCAATGCTTGCATTTGCGGCCCCATCACTAGAGTTATCCTCCCATAGTACCAGCATCAATCCGTCTGACAGCTTTTTGGTCTTTGGCAAAGTTATGGGAGTTACTTCCTATTCTACCGTAAATCTCTCACTAGTAGCCCCTGATGATGAACTTATCTATTCATTTAATGTGGACTTTGACAAGGAGGGAAACTTTAAGCGCTTAATCCATCCTCCGATTTCAAGCTTCAAATCTGGTGAATACACAATAATTGCAACTCATGCTCAGGTTTCACAGCCTGCAAAACTAACTTTCACAGTAATTGGCAAAGACATTCCTAGTGGAATTATCAAAGAAATAACGCCAACTCCTCAGGACAAAACCAAGTCTGACATGTATATTGTTGCCAATGCAGTAGAGGGCGACACTGAAATCAGTATCGTTGGAAAAACATTCTGGTCTGACAGAGACATTACTTTGAAAGTATCCTCACCAAACGGAAATCTGATTACTGTAGCTCAGGTCACACCTATGTCAAATGGCGATTTTTCTGCTACCATCAAGATTGGAGGTCCAATGTGGAAAGAAGACGGACTGTACACTGTTACTGCATATCAAGGCGATAACTCTGAGCTAAAAGATTCTGTTCAGGTTGATATTGCAAATGGTGTTGTGGTGCCTGAGTTTGGCTCTATTGCCGCAATGATTTTGGCAGTATCTATCATCTCTCTGATTGCATTTTCAGCAAAATCTAGATTGAGTCTTGTACCCAGACTCTGAAATTCATCTCAAGACTATTCCAATATCCATCAGGTTTGAATGTGTGAATCCTGTTTTTATGTTGCTTTTCTTTTTTTGAAAAAACCTGCCCGAGTCATTATTTTTTAAAAACTCTTTTACTGACTCGTCTTCAACTTTGAAATTCTCTGTAATTGCTCCTGCAAAATACGTATTTCCGTCTATTCCGTCTGTGCCCATTGCTGCAATGACTAGTTTTTTCTGATTCTGAGTGTTTTTTAAAATTCTTAGAACCATCTCGTGATTTCTTCCTCCCATCCCCTTTCCCAAAACCTGGACTGTTGTTTCTCCGCCAAAAATTAAACACTCATTTGTCTCTTTTGGAATTTCTTTGATTATTTTTTTAACTGCATCCTTTATGTCTCCAAATACCTGGATTGTTTTTGGCACATATCCCAACTCTATTGACTTGTCTCTCATAGCTTTTAGACAATCCATGTTGTTGGCAATGATGTAATTTGGAATCTTGGGCTCTTTTGGCGTTTCTGCAATCTCTCCTTTCAATCCCTGCTCGATTCTATTCCAAACTTCTGGGGGGATTTTTATTTTCAGGTTGTATTTTTGGATGATCTTCTCTGCATCCCCAAACGTGGTATCATCCATGAATGTAGTCCCTGATGCAATTGCCGACAAATCATCTCCTTCCACATCTGACATCACAAGTCCTATTCCCTGGCATTTCATGTTCTCAATCAGTCTGCCTCCTTTGATCTTTGATAGGTGCTTCCTGATGCTGTTGAACTCTTGTATTGTTGCACCTGATTTTAAGAGCAAGTTCGTGACGTGAATTTTATCATCCAGTGTTATGTTGTCCGGTATTGCCATTAATGCAGAGCCTCCTCCTGAAACCAGAAAAATTACAAACTCATCTGACTTTCTGTTTTCCACAAATTTCAGCACCTCTTTGGCCGCCTTGACGCTTGTTTGATCCGGTTTTGGGTGCCCTGAATTGAAAATCTGGAATTTTTTACTCTTGATTTTTGACTTTGAACCCTTTGGTATTACGATTATCCCGCTTTTTATTGGGATTATTTTGTTGATTGCCTTTGTCATCGTATCTCCTGCCTTCCCAAAGGCAATTGTGTATACATTTGAAAATTTGTCCAACTCTATTTTCTTGTCGCCTATTTTGATCATTTCAGGTGTGACAAATCTTGGTATGATGTGTTCTGGGTCTGCTGCCTCAAGTCCTGATTCTAAAATCTCCAAACACTGTTTTTTCTTCTCTGATGTTGCCAATTCATCATAGTTTTGAATAAACATGTGTAGTGTTATCACTGATAGATATAATAATAATCAATGATGTCTTTGATTTATGCACACAGTACGCATTCCAAAAGTTATCAACTTTGGAGAAAATGCACTTGGTGAAACAGAGTATCCTAAAAACGCCCTGATTGTCACAACCGTTCCTCCTGAACTGTCTGACAAATGGATTGCAAAAATGGGAATAAAGGATTACATGCTGTATGATCAAGTAAAACCTGAACCATCAATTGAGGATGTCAATACTGTGATTTCACAATTCAAAGACAAAAACCCATCAGTCTTAATTGGCCTTGGTGGCGGAAGTTCAATGGATGTGGTAAAATATGCTGCACCTGAGATGAAAAAAGAAAAGATTCTGATTCCAACAACATTTGGAACTGGAGCTGAAATGACAACGTATTGTGTATTGAAGTTTGATGGAAAGAAAAAACTGCTGCGAGAAGACAGATTTTTGGCTGATATGGCTGTTGTAGACTCTTACTTTATGGATGGAACTCCAGAACAAGTCATCAAAAACTCTGTCTGCGATGCATGTGCTCAAGCTACCGAAGGCTATGACAGCAAATTAGGTAATGACTTGACTCGAACGCTGTGCAAACAAGCATTTGAAATTCTATATGATGCAATAATGAATGACAAGCCTGAAAACTATCCATATGGCTCCATGCTGTCTGGTATGGGATTTGGAAACTGTTCTACCACACTTGGACATGCTTTGTCATACGTATTTTCAAATGAAGGAGTGCCTCATGGATACTCTTTGTCTTCTTGCACTACAGTTGCACACAAGCACAACAAATCAATTTTCTATGACAGATTCAAAGAATGCATGGAAAAATTAGGGTTTGACAAACTCGATCTCAAAGCAGATGTTTCTGAAGCAGCTGACGTTGTTATGACTGACAGAGGTCATTTGGATCCCAATCCGATTCCAATAACCAAAGAAGATGTCATAAAATGTCTCAACGACATCAAAGCAGGTAATTTGTAAAAAATCCGGATATTTTTTACATTTTTTCTATTTTCTTGAAATTTAGCGAAAAAGGCGCTGTGAACTAAACTTTTTATTCTGACAATTTCTCGTAAATTATATGGTTGAGAAGAAGCTGAAATTTGGTATTCAAAATGGATTAAATGTCGCACGTGCTGGCTATACTGAAGATCAGATTCTTACTGCTTGTATGCTTGCTGATAAAACAGGATATGATTCAATTTTCTACATGGACCACACTAACGTACCTCAGTGGAAAAATGCAATAGTGTTGGATCCTTGGGTGATGCTTTCTGCAATTGCAGCTGTTACAAATAATGTGGAGCTGGGAACATGCGTTACTGATGCTATTCGAAGACATCCATCAAACATTGCATTGGCCGCCATTACTCTTGATAGGGTCTCAAAAGGCAGAGCCATCCTGGGCATTGGTGCAGGCGAGGCACAAAACCTAAAAGAGTTTTGTATTCCATTTGAGAAGCCTGTTTCAAAATGGGCAGAACAAATCGAGGTCATCAAGACACTATACCGTTCAACTCCTGATAACACTGTAGACTATAATGGACAATATTACAAGTTAGAGGGGGCATGTCTGCAAGCACCACCAATCAGAAAGCCCCATCCGCCAACATACATGGCATCTGGTGGCAAGAGGACTCTGGAATTGACTGGAAAACTGGGTGAAGGATGGCTGCCAATAGGTTATACTCCTGAACTGTTTGAAGACCATAAAAAACAGATTGAAGACTCGATGAACAAACACAACAGAACCCAGGAAGAGAAGGACAACTTCCAAATGGCACTTGACATTGACGTATACTTTTCAGATGACGCCGAAGAGTCTTGGGCAAAGATGAAAGAGGCAGTAAAAGT
>PFFZ01000080.1:3538-5904 GCA_002781805.1 Nitrosopumilales archaeon CG15_BIG_FIL_POST_REV_8_21_14_020_37_12 | reverse complement strand
CGAAGTGCTTCGAGTTCACGGGCTAAAAGAAATCGAAGGGTTTGACTTTGTCAAATACTTTACAGAGTATTCAATGTCCAACCAAGACTGGATTGTAAAGATGAGGGAGGCTGCAACCAAGATTCCAGACAAGATTGCGCGCTCATCGACTGCCATTGGTACTCCTGAAGACATCATCCCTACATTTGAAAGATTCATGAAAGCCGGCGTTAATCACTTTGTGATCAGATTCTGGGGCAAGAACTATTTTGGCTCTATTGACAAGTTTGCAAGCCATGTCATGCCATATCTTAGAGAAAAGGCAAACAAGTAAGCCCTAGGCTAATGCCTGTAGAAAATAATTTACCCTACCGTATTTAGATGATAACATGGATGATGACCTGCCAGAGTCAGTCAAAGAGTGCCTGAAGATTTTAGATGACTGTGTGGATTTCTTGTCTGATCTTGAACGTAATCTGGATGATGAAAAAGAGGACGAACTTGCCCCTGATTTGAAACTGCACCAACTATATGACATGACTGAGGATGTTGCAGAATCTGCCAAAATCAAACGGGCTGAATCCAATCTGATGCGGCGCCAAATCGGAGATACTCTATGACTTATGCGGCCTTCGCTTGCTCTGTGCTCTTGTAAATAACTTAACCTGCCTTTTCTTTTTCTGCTTTTCGATTCTACGCCTTGTTCTTTCAGCAGACTTTGATTCTCCTTGGATGATCTTGACTCTGCTGCCGTCTTTTAGCATGATTGTTTTTCCTTTAAACCTGTATTCCATGTCTCTGCATTTGATATAGTATTTCTTTCTGCAGTAGAAGATTCTCTTGTTGTCTCCTTTCATCTCAGATACGTCCTTTGATTTTTTCAGCTCATTGATGATGTTTCTTAAAAGTCCCTTGTCGATGTCTGTGATTCTGTGAAGTTCTCTAAACCAGATAAATTTTGATTGTGATCCCCACTCTTCTAGCACTTCCAGTATTTTTTTGGTGGCCTCTTCCTTTTCATTAATTGTCATAACTATCTGTACGATTTCCTGTCTTTTGGGAATTTATCTTTTGATTTTGTTCTTTCTTTTGGTCGTGATTTTGTCACTTTTGTTGTCTTTTTTTGATTCTTTTCCATCTCTTTTGCAATCAAGTCAATTTGTCTGATGATTTCTGGCTGTTTCTCTGAATTTGCTTTTAGCAGTTCTTTTTTCAATTTTTTTATCTGGCTGGAATATTTTGCAAAATCTCTTTTTAATTCATCAAGATAGTCACTCACGGTATTTTTTTGACTGTCTTGTATTTTAGTAATTTTTGCCATGTATGGATTTATAATATTATTTGTATGACTCATGTTGTGCAGCTAGCTGGCATACTCCAAATCAAGTCATATGAGAAAATCAAAGAATTTCTAAATCAGGAACATGTTGGACGAATATCCAGCATTGATGAGTGTGGATACCCGCAAATTATTCCCATGAATTTTGTATTCTTGGATGATGCAGTATACATGCATTCCCATGTGCGAGGCGAGAAGCTGGATAATATCAAACGAAATGGCAAGGTGGGCTTTGAGGCTGACAGGGAACTGGAGTTTTTACCGTCATATTTTGAGGATCCAAAAAATGCATCGCTTGCAGACACACTATACATCAGCATTGTAATCAAGGGCATTGCCTCAATTGTTACAGACAGGGAAGAAAAAACAATGGCACTAAATGGGTTGATGAAAAAATATCAGCCAGAAGGAATGTATGACCCAATTGAGCCAAGCATGCGCGTTTTAGACGGCGTTGCCATAATCAAAGTCGTTCCGGAAACCTTGCATGGCAAGTACAAAATCGGGCAGCACATGCATCCTGCAGACAGGATGGAATTGGCAAAAAAAATCCTAAAGAGAAACTCTCCTACTGCCAAAGAAACCCTCCGAGTCATGGGGTTTGAAATTACCGACGATGGACTAAAGATGGTCCGAGATCCTGTGTGGTAGTTTACTATGAAATCACCATTGCTTTAAATTCAGTTTGACGGGATCGTAACTGTTGCAACAAATCCATAAATTTGAACTCGTATCTGACTTTGAACCTACGGGGGATCAGCCCCAGGCAATTGACAAGCTTGTTGACGGCGTACAAAAATCAAAAGTACAGACACTTTTGGGTGTGACTGGAAGCGGCAAAACATTTTCTGTTGCAAATGTTATTGCTCGAACTGGAAAAAACACCCTTGTCATTTCTCACAACAAAACTCTGGCAGCTCAGCTATACTCAGAGCTAAAACAATTCTTTCCAAAAAACAATGTTGGGTATTTTGTGTCATACTATGACTATTACCAACCTGAGAGTTATCTTCCACAGACTGATACTTATATTGAAAAGGACACTCAA